>SPDA01000616.1 GCA_004525155.1 Spirochaetales bacterium | reverse complement strand
AGGCCGGAAAAAACAACGAGCCGTCCTCCTGGCTTGAGTCTGCCGAGCGCTTCCGCGTACGCAGCGCGGTCTCCCGCGGCCACAACAGCAAGGTCGAACATTTCCTCCGTAAAGATTTCTACAACATCCGCGGGTTTCCACTTTGATAAGGACTTCACCCGGTCCCGGAACGGGTTCCGGCATCTCCCCGAGAGCCCAGTCATCGATGCCTTTAACTATGATTGCGCGCATTTCCTGCCTCCTGCCTCACAAAAGGATGAAAAAAAAACAGGTTCTCCGGAGCAGCCTTTTTCAAGCACCACTCGAGAGAACCCGTTTCCATTGGATTCTGTTATTGCAGTAAGAACCTTGTCGTCTTCTGGCTTCCGGATCGGCCCTTGCCTTCACCTTCCCGGCGCAACCCGGTTACAGCGGCGGGACCGCCGCGGATTTTCACCTCGTTCCGTTACAAACATTCTTGCATTGTCAATGTTGAAGAATTATGTATCATATGGCATAGTTTATGTCAATAAAGGAGACAATCATGACCGGCAGAGAAAAACTCGACAATGCTCTGAATCACAGGCCGGGGCCCGTGCCCATTGATTTCGGATCCAACGCTGTCACGGGCATGCACGTGAGCGTAGTTGCGGCGATGCGTGATTTCTACGGCCTTTCAAAAAAACCGGTCAAGGTTATAGAACCTTTCCAGATGCTTGGAGAAATCGACGAAGAACTGAAAACCATTTTCAAGGCCGATGTGGACGGGATTCAGCCTTACGGCACCATCTTCGGATTTCCGAATAAAGACTGGAAACAGTGGCGCACGCCCTGGGGACAGGAAGTCCTTGTACCCGGCAGGTTCAATACCGCGAAACAGGGTAAGGATACGGTCATCTATCCCAAGGGAGACACATCTGTCCCTCCCAGCGGCAGGATGCCGGAATCGGGATACTTTTTCGACTCCATAATCCGGCAGAAACCGATCGATGAAGACAAGCTGGACCCGAAGGACAACCAGGAAGAATTCGTGCCGGTAACGGAAGAGGACCTTGCCTATTATAAATCGGTCCTGGCATCCTTCGAGGGAAGTTCCCGCGGCCTGTTCGCCAATTTCGGCGGAACCGGCCTCGGCGACATCGCCCTGGTGCCCGGCCCCTTCATGACGGACCCGAAAGGTATACGGGACGTGACGGAATGGTACGTATCCACCGCGGCCAGGCGGGATTACCTGCACGCCGTGTTCACCTACCAGACAGACATGGCCCTTCAAAATCTCTCGAAAATTCATGCGGCAGCCGGCAATAAAGTCCAGGTCATGTTCCTCTGCGGCACGGATTTCGGAACACAGTCTTCCACCTTCTGTTCCGCTGAAACATTCCGGGAACTGTACAAACCCTATTACAGAAAGATGTCTGCCTGGATCCGCGCCAACACGAAGTGGAAGACCTTCAAACACTCCTGCGGCGCCGTCAAAGGCCTACTCGGCGAGTTTATCGAATCAGGCTTCGACATCCTGAACCCCGTGCAGCTCTCCGCTTCGGGCATGGATCCGGTCGAACTTAAAGATCGTTTCGGCAGCAGCATCACCTTCTGGGGCGGCGGCGTGGACACCCAGAAGACCCTGCCCTTCGGCACGCCGGAGGAAGTGCGCAGGGAAGTTCTCGAACGCTGCAGCATCCTGTCGCCGGGCGGCGGGTTCGTGTTCAACGCCATCCACAACGTACAGGCAAAAACTCCTGTCAAAAACGTTGCCGCCATGATCAGTGCGGTGCATGAGTTCAACGGGGAGAAAAAATAAACCATGTACAAACCGGCCTATAAAATACTCTTGCTCCTGACCGTACTTTCGGCAATCGGAGGCATCCTTACTCTGATACCGCGCAAGGCCGCCTCCTACGAAAACGTGCTGGGCTACCGGTCCTTCTGCACCTTTGCCCCGGCCGCATCGTTTTTCTGCTTTCTGGCTGCGGGCACGAGCTGCTTTTTCCGCTCAACCTTCGTGAAGGACGATGAAGGCTCGAAAAAGGACAAGTTCAAGCGGCACGGAAAATCGCTCATAGCCCTTGCACTTGTCCTCCTTCTCGGCATCGGCAGCGCTGTATGGTTCGCACAGGCAAAGGCCCGGTACACCGACGCGGGTACGGCGGCGACGGGGTAAGGGTCACAGTTCCCCGTGCTCCAGAAAGCTGTAATATGCGACCTGGCTGAAGATAATATGATCCAGCAGATCAATGCCGAGAGTTTCCCCGGCCGCGGAAAGCCTGGCTGTCACCTCCCTGTCCTCCCCGCTGGGTTCCACGTT
>SPDA01000538.1 GCA_004525155.1 Spirochaetales bacterium | reverse complement strand
GTAAACGGAACCGTATGTTTTTCCGCTCCGGAGAACAGCCTCATCGATCTCGCCGTGGCTCAGCTGTTCCGGCTGAAATACAAAACGAGGTGCAGTACCGGTCCCGGCATCATAGACGCGCCTGTGCCCGGTCCCTTGTCGATTTTCGAGCGAACCTCTAAAATCGCGTACAGCGGCCTGGCGGGGGAGCCGTCCTACCCGGTGGGGATCCTCGGAGGCTGCCTGGTGTTTTCCCCGGAACAGGTGATGATAGATCTCGACATAGCGAATGCCCATTACCGCTTTATTGAAGGAATCGGCGGCGGCGAATTCGACGATGCCCTCGAGCTTATCCGTGAGAAAGGCATCGGCGGCCTGTTTGTCGACACGGACCATACGGCAATGAATTTCAGACAGACGCTGTGGCTGCCGAAGATTTTCGAAAGACTTAAAACTACGGACCTAGCCATCGCTCATTCGAAAGACCCTGTGGAGAAAGCATATAAGGCCTGGCGTCAGATTATTGCAAAGACGCGTGAATATGAAGTCGGAGCGGAAAAACAAAAGGCGATCGATGATGTTGTAAGGGTAGCCGCCGGGGAACTCGCCTCGGCTGTCGGAGCTCTGGAGTAAAAGCGGCATGAAGGAACAGGACTTGAGAATTCTCTCCTATGACAGGCGGCGGAAAATCGTCGAATTCGTGAACAGCCGTAAATCGGTAACCGTGGAGGACCTCATCAGGAACTTTCCCGTGTCGAGGATGACGGTTATACGGGACCTTGAAAAACTCGATGCCGAGGGATTCCTGAACCGTGTAAGGGGCGGCGCAGTAGCTCTGTCGAATATTGTTACAGCGCCCCGTGCCTCGGAATCGGAAAAAAAAATATCCGATGAGCAGGTCCGCATTGGGAAGGAGGCAGTCAAACGCATCAGGGACGGAGACTTCCTCATCATCGAATCCGGCAGTACCTGCATGGCTCTGGCGAATCAGCTGCATAGCAGGAACAATCTGAAAATTGTAACGGCCTCCCCGCACATAGGCGTGCGGCTGGCGGAAATAGCGGAACAGTTCGACAGGAATTTCGAGATAATACTGTCCGGCGGCATCCTGAACGTATACCGGCACTTTCTTCTCGGTCCCATCGCCCTGGCGGTTTTCGAAAACATAAAAGTGGATACAGCCTTTGTCTCTGCAACTGCCGTCGATATGGAGGGCGGCATTACGGCGGACGACCTTCACGAGAGCGCGGTAACGAAGATAATCCTCGAGAAATGCGCGAAAAAAGTCATTGGCCTCATAACCTCGCTCAAGTTCGGCAGGACTTCCTTCTACAAAGTGGGGGATATCGATCTGCTTGACGAAATTATTACAGATTCCGGAGTTGGTGATGAAACAGTCCGTCAGCTCACCAAACGCGGCATACGGGTGACAGTCGCTTAAGAAAAAAGCTTCCGCAGCGCCGGGAGGGTAAGTTCCTCCGTCCCGCCGAGCACGAGGTCCGCATCCCGGAGGCGGCTGCCGATACCCACGGAAACCATGCCTGCGGCGCGTATGGCGTCTATGCCTGCCTGAGCGTCTTCGATACCCGCGCAGTTTCTGCAGGGCGTTTCAAGAAGTTCCGCGGCCTTCAGAAAAATTTCAGGATCCGGCTTGCCGACCGTAATCCTGCCCGCGTCAATGACGGTGTCGAACAGCCCGCCGGCTTTGAGCTTTGAAAGTACCAGCTGCGCATTTTTACTGGCCGAGGCAAGGGCCGTTTTGACGCCGTCCTTTTTCAGGTCTTCCAGAAGATCTTCGATGCCGGCGAGCAGATCCTCCGGGGTTAGGGTTTCCAGGTATTCCCGGTAATACCCGTTTTTTCGTGCCGCAAGTTCGGCGCGCCTTTCGCCGGAAATATCCGCCCGGGCATTTTCAATGATGACGGCGAGTGATTCCATCCTTCCGATACCCCGAAGCCGGTGGTTCAGTTCTCTGTCAAAAGGAAGTCCGAGTTCGTCGGCTATCTTCTTCCAGGCGAGGTAATGGAACTCCGCCGTATCGGTGATCACGCCGTCCAGGTCGAAGATGACGGCCTCAAGTTTCGGGACCAGGCTGTGCGAAGAAATGTCTCCCGGTTTTTTCAGGGTCACCGGTGTGTATTCATGCGTCAGCGCCGCGTCTTTTCCTTCCTTGAGGACGTATATCATTTCGTCGGGCTTAAGTGTAAGCTCTACAAGATTGCCGCGGAGGAGGAGCTTCGCTGTCAAGGAGGTCCAGCCGCTTGTTTTTGGATACCGCGGGAAAAAACGTGGTACTGCTCCGCGGTCATGAAGTCCCAGAAAACCATAAACAACCGACAGCCAGGTACCGGCGGCAGCGGCGAGGTGCAGACCGTCCTTGGTATTTCCGTGGACGTCCGCCGTGTCCGAAAGGCAGGTCAGCCGGAAATAGCCGTAAGCAGTTTCTGGATATCCCGCGGCTGCTGATGTTATGCATTGTACGGGAGCGGACAGTGAAGAATCCCCGGTTGTAAGGGGGTCGTAGAAGTCGAAGGCCCGCAGCCGGTCCGCGGCGGAAAACCAATCATGCAGAAGAAAGGAAGCAAGCACGAGGTCCGGCTGTTTGAGCACCTTGTGCCGGTAAATCGTAAGAGGATGACAGCGGAGCAGCAGCGGTTCATGCGCACCT
>SPDA01000622.1 GCA_004525155.1 Spirochaetales bacterium | reverse complement strand
TCATGACTTTAATCATGGCAGGGGCCCTCGGCCCTAACGGTAGTTCCTTTCCCGATTTCCCTTTCAATGGTGAAGGTGCCGCCCAGCATTTCGATTCTCTCCCTCATGCCGAATAATCCAAGGTGATTTCCGGCCGGCACATCCTGCAGGTGGAATCCTACGCCGTTGTCTTCCAGGATGACTGCGACAAGATGATCATTTCTGCTGATGAGCACATCGATCCTCGTCGCCTGAGCATGAAGGCTGATATTCGTCATGGCCTCCTGCACGACACGGAAGAGGGCCGTTTCCATCTCGATGGGCAGCCTGAGATCGTCCATGCCCACGGCTTCGAACTCAACCTGTATATTATGCTGCCTGCTGAATACTCCCGCGTGCTGCTGGAGCGCGTTCATCAGGCCCAGATGATATAGGCTTGCGGGGCGCAGATTCACCGCCAGCTCGTGAAGTTTTTCCTGTAATTCGTTCGAAGTCTCAATCAGCGTGTTTATTTTTTTTCCAAGCGTTTCATTGCCCGCGGCATCTTTTTTAAGCAGGCCCATCTGCACCGCCAGCGCGGCAAGCAGCTGTCCGGATTCATCGTGCAGTTCCCGGGACAGGTGCAGCCTCTCTTCTTCATGGGCCTTGAACAGCCGCTGGGAGAGGGCCTGAAGCTGTCTGCTGCCGTGCTGGACCTGTTCGTAAAGCCAGGTGTTTTTTATCGCAACCGCAGCCAGGTTCGCGTAGGACTGGATCAGCTGGAGCCGCTCGCCGGTGAAGAAATATTTTTCCCTGCTGAGCATTTTCAAAAATCCGATGGGTTCACCATCGAATGCCAGGGGAAGTGATGCATATAATTGAAAGTTACCGACGGAAATCGCGGCTGCTTCAGGAAGCATGTCCGCCGTCCGTATCATGATATCCGACCGTTCCCGGCAGTTCATATTCTGTTCCCAGGCATGTTTCAATTCCGGCACCGCGTCCATGTCCAATCCATACACAGCGGGAGGAGGACCGGCCCGCCTTTCACCTGCCTCGATTTCGATCCAGACGCCGTCAAGCCCGATTTTATCCACGGCCAGTTCGCAAATAATCTGAAAAATGCTCTTGACATCGAAGTTGCGGAGGAAGAGGCTGGAAGAATCATTTAACGCGGCCAGATCATGGACCCGCTGCTTGAGATCTTTTGAAGTTTTTCTCCGTTCGATGGTGGAAGCCGCCAGTATCAATGAGGTAAAAGCCAGTACCCCGGTAAAAGTCTGCAAAAGCACCAGGCTGTCGTTAAGCGATCCCGCGGTAAGGGGGCCCACACCCCGGATTGTTCCCAATATGGCGATGACCGATACCGATCCGATGCAGATAGTCGCTCCCCGCTGGCCCAGCCGCAGGGCCGCCCAGATGAGTACGGGAAAAATCAGGAAAAACAGGGACTGGTGAAGAATTCCGGAGGACGGCCGAAAACTGAATACATACCAGGAGATAACCGTAATGAACGCCAGCACCAGGAAGCCCTCGAGATAAGCCCATATATTCATCCTCTGCGGCGCGGGAGTAAGCCAGACAAGCAGCGCCGGACCGATCACGAGAGCGCCCAGCAGATCGCCGACCCACCAGGTAAGCCAGATAGTTCCAAACCCCGCTCCTCCGGTTTGATTGAGAAGGAGGAGTGTTGAAGTACCGATGGTGGCGCTGATACTCGTACTGACAACGGCAAAGAGGGTCAGACCCAGGACATCCTGCACGCGATCGATGGTATTGTGAAATTTGATTATTTTTTTTAAGAAATAGGCGCATATAAGACTTCCAAGCGTATTTCCCAGGGCCATGCCGAGAGACAGGAGAAGGGGAGCGCCGTTTACGAGAGAACCGATAAGGACGCCTGCGGTAATTCCGGGCCAGAGTTTTAGACCGAATAACAGAAGAGCTGCCAGGCCGATGCCTGTCGGCGGCCAGACCGGAGATGTATTGACCTGCTCGTACGCCAATTTCAAGCCGAGACGGGCTGCCAGATGATACACAACAGCCAAACATAAAATCTGAAAAACAGTGAGCGGTAATCCTTTTAGCCCGGATTTGAATACGCCGAATGATTTTTTTATTTTCATGGTTAATACTGTATATAACTGCCCGGTACTAGGCTGTATCCGCAATGTCCATGTCCCGGGCGGCCTTCACCTCATCGAGCCGGGTGACAGGTGTTGTTACAGGCATATCGGCGAAAGCTTCAGGATTTTTCTCCGCAAGTTCCGCAATGTCCCGCATGGCCGCGATAAAGCTGTCCAG
>SPDA01000267.1 GCA_004525155.1 Spirochaetales bacterium | reverse complement strand
CAGAATGGACCTGGCCTTCTGGACAAAGGCCCTTCAGAAGCAGCTCTCCGACAGCGGTTACCGTCTTCATAAGGGGCCGGAGGAATTTACCGGCCCGGAAGAAAAAGGCGTGTATTTTGAATGGATTGTCCCCTATCAGGGCAGGGACTATGTGTATCTGACCGGAATTATCGTAAGGAACAGGCGGATTATGCTGGCGGAGGCGGGGGCCGAATATTCCCTTTTCAAAGCCTACGAATCCGCAGTTCTTAAGAGCCTTACAAGCATTCGCTGAGCAGGTCCCTGAGTTCCGAAATATACTGAATCCGGTATTCCGCCCCGGAGATGGACGAGTTTCCATACCCCCAGGCCGCTTCGATAAAGGCGATGTTATGACTGCCCGCCGCTGTCTGGTCGGAATCGCTGTCTCCGATAAGGACGCATTCTCCGGGACTGGCGCCCGCGGCCTTAAGCAGGTCCCGGACAAGTTCCGACTTGGGTTTTCCGCTGTCGTTGCCGAAAGTCTCTGCAAAATACTTTCCCAGCTCAGTTTTATCCATTACCGCATTCAGATAATCGTATCCAGCGTTTGTGCAGATGGCCATGCCGTATCCAAGGGCGTGCAAATCTTCCAGAGTCTCTGTAACCCCCGGGTACAGGATCCCAGAAACAGGAATATCGGCAAGTTCATACGACCGGATCTGTTTTCTGAATGATTCAATCCGTTCAGGGTCTTTTGAATTAAGAAGCCGCTCCGAGTATCCCTGCGCGGTAAACCGCAGCATTGGAAGAATTTCTTCGCGGGGCGGTACGGGCATGCCGAAATCCTTCAATGTTTTTACCACAGCGGGCACAAAGGTGGATTCCGATTTGTAGAGTGTACCGTCGAGATCGAAGATGATGAATTTTGTTCGCATGGGTAAGGTTATATACTGATTTCCCAGGAATCAGCAAGAGGCCGGTATGGCGTGTCCCCGCAGCAAGCGGCTTGCAAAACGTTTGACCAATTAAGCTAACAGGTTAGTTTATTCTTACAGGAAATCTATTGTGAACATAGGCGATGAAAACCGTAATACACGGAACCGGGAACATATCCTGGATACCGTCCCGCATCCCTCTAGGGTTATTTCACAGGCTGGGGACAACTCCTGTCTAACCTGGCAGGGCGCGCCATGGACCGGCTGAACCGTAAACTGCGGTCCGTGGAAAAAGCGGGCAGTAAAGGGGTGATAGTAATGCGGACAGATTCAATCATACGCTGACAATCCGCCGAGTCCGCAGCGCAAGAAAAACAGCCTCTGCAACATACGCCACGGTAAAAGCACCGGCCGCTACATGGGCACCGGATAAAGGCAGAAATGCGGCGCCGAGGAATAACAGGACAAGCAGAATACCCACATTAATGGCAACCCCCAGGCTTACGGCGCCGGTTTTTTTTTCATGCACCAGGACTCCCCTGAAGAGGGATGTAAAACAGAGGACCAGGGGGACGGGGGTGAGCAGCGTCGCCGTCCAGGGTGTATAGGAAAGGATCTCCCCCGGTAATCCGGACACGCCCTGAAACCATAATCGGCGCAGGGGGCTTACAAGGATAAGGATATAAATGATGAAGAGACCCAGGGCTATCCGGGTTACAAAAGCTGTGAGGCTTTTCCGTGAAAGGGAGCCTTTGAGCTGGGCTATGACAATTTCCTGGAGCGACAGCGAGATCGAAGTAAAGACAAACAGAAAGGCCATAATGACGGGCCAGACTGCCAGCGACTCCAGCGGGAACAGGCCCCGGGCTATGCCGAAGTTGAGCAGGGGCCTTGACCCTAAGGTGATGAGCGATGTTAGACCCAGGGGGAAGTAAAAACGGTTGATGTCCCGCTGGCTTGCCTGTTTCATGCCTTCCCTTTTTTCAGGCATGCTGTTTTTTATCACGGGGCGCGCGAACAGCCCCGCAGCCAGGGCGCCGGCGATAACACCCAGCGAAAGGCTTAAAGCACCCAGAACGGCGCCGGGTAATTTTTTCGTGATGAGCCCTAGCGCCAGCGTGGTGCCTGTCACGGCGAGACGGATATACATGGTTATAGGCACCGCTCCGGCACGGTTGTGTTTAATGAGAATTCCCTGCCAGAGCCTTCTGTAGCCGATGGTTGCCGCCCAGGGTACCAGTACCAGGAAACTCTGCCATGCGGGTTTGAGAAGTTCCGGGGGAATGTTCATCATGTCGGATGCGACGAAATGGAAAACGGCAGGTATCGCGAGAAGGAGATGGGCAATGGTGCAGCCTGCGCCGAGAACGTGCATTACCTTGAGTATTTTTTTATAGGAATCCGCGGTGTCCGATACGGCCGTGCCTGCGGCCAGCATCTGCATGACAGGACCCTCGATGAGGAGTGCTAGGGCAAAGGTATAACCGAAGGCGGCAAGCTGAATTTTCGCTTCCCCGAGTCTTGCTATTATCGAGGTTATCGCCGGCTGTTCCGCCGCCATAACCAGCCACATGACCGCAAGGGGCAGCCACAGGAAAAAGAGCTTAGGGAAACTTGTCGATTTGTCTTCGGACATGTACCGGGGCTCGGTCCCTATCCTAAAGACCGCAGGAGCGCGCTGTTAAGCCTCTTTACAAAATCAGCCGGTTTTTTAAGTTCCGCGCCCTCCACAAGGTATGCCTGCTGCAGCAGGAGAAAGCTTATCTCTTCCGTCAGGGCCTCGTCCTCCACCGCGTTCAGTTTTTCGACGATAGGGTGGGAGAGATTGATTTCAAGTATGGGTTTGACATCGGGAAACTCCTTCTGCCCCATGGCCTTGAGCAGGTGCTGCATCTGGGCGGTGGGATCGTTTTCATCGGCAACAATGCAGGAGGGACTGTCGTTAAGGCGGGCCGAGGCCACAACGTCCTTTACCTCGTCTCCCAGCGCTTTTTTCACGCGCTCGAGGAGGGGTTTGCGTTCCTTTTCGAGTTTCTTGTCCTTTTCGGTTTTGAGATCTTCCGCCGCACCGCTGCGGTTGACGGATTTGAGCTCCGTATCCTTGTATTTGCCGATGCCGGGTATCACTATCTCGTCGATTTCGTCGTCCAGGATAAGGACTTCTATGTTGTTGGACCTGTAGGCTTCAAGGAGCGGCGAGTTGCGCAGAGTGTCTTCCTTTTCGCCCGTAATGTAATAGATGGCCTTCTGGTCATCTTTCATCCTTTCCTTGTATTCTGCGAAGCTTGTCCAGCTTTCCGTTTCCGTGGATTTGAACCGGACCAGTTCAAGCAGGGCTTCCTTGTTCGCGAAATCGGAGTAGAGGCCTTCTTTAAGCGCCCTGTTGTATTCGCCGATAAAGCTGCTGTATTTTTCCTTGTTGTTCTCCGAAATTTGTTTGAGCTCACCCAGGATTTTCTTGACCGAAGCGGATTTTATGTTGAGGAGCACTTTGTTCTGCTGCAGGATTTCCCTGCTCACATTCAGGGGTAAATCCTCGCTGTCTATTATGCCTTTTATAAAACGCAGGTAAACCGGCATGAGTTCCTTGTCGTCGTCGGTAATGAAAACCCTCTTTACGTAGAGCTTGACCCCGGCCTTGTAGTCCGCGTGGTACATGTCGAAGGGCGCTTTCGGGGGTATGTAGAAAAGAGTGTTATATTCCAAAGCCCCTTCCGCCCTGGTGTGAATATAGTGCAGCGGGTTCTCGGTATCGTGGGCGATTGCCTTGTAAAATTCGTTGTAATCATCTTCCGTTAGTTCCGTCTTCGGTTTACGCCACAGGGCGGAGGCTGCGTTTATCTGTTCAATTTTTTTCTCGTTTTTCTTTTTCTTTTTATCGCCCTCATCGTAGTCCGTTTCCGCGTATTCGAGAAAAATGGGAAAAGGAATGTGGTTGGAATATTTTTTTACCACGTTTTCAATCTGCCAGCGGGATGCGTATTCCTTGCCTTCCTCGTTAAGGTAGAGAATCACCGTAGTGCCGTTGCCCGCCCTTTCCGCCTCCGTGATGGTGAACTCGCCTTTGCCGTCGCTTATCCATTTCCATGCCTTCACATCACCGGCTTTTTTAGAAACGACCTCAACCTTGTCCGCCACCATAAAACAGGAATAAAACCCCACGCCGAACTGGCCGATGAGGCTGGAGTCCTTTTTTGCGTCCCCTGTCATCTGCTGAAGGAAATTCCTTGTGCCCGATTTTGCGATGGTCCCCAGGTTGTCCAGAAGCTCGACATCGTTCATGCCTATGCCGGAATCCGAGAGGGTAAACGTGGTATGGTCCTCGCCGTCAAAGGTGATGTCTATGCGCGGATCGAAGGGGATGATTTTGTACTGGTCATCGGTGAGAGTCAGATACTTGAGTTTATCCAGGGCATCGGAACTGTTCGATACGAGTTCCCGTAAAAAAATCTCCTTGTGCGAGTAGAGAGAATGAATAATGAGGTGTAAAAGCTGTGATACCTCGGTTTGAAAATGGTGCTTTGCCATTCGGGTTACCTCGTTGTCTTGTAAAACTTTATATTAATTTTGCGCAGCGCTTTAAAGCCGGTGCACACTTTGAAATATACTAAAAAATT
>SPDA01000172.1 GCA_004525155.1 Spirochaetales bacterium | reverse complement strand
TGTCGCCCCTTGATTTTTCGGTAGCCGTGTATGACGACAGGGAGGATTATGTAAACAGTTTTCCCCGGCTGCCGGGGGTTACGGCGAGGCTTTTTTCCGTAAAGGACATTCCAGGCCTCCTGCGGGGAGAACCGTATATTATCGTGGCGAGCTATTCACCTGAGATTGATTACCGGATCATGAAGGCCGTGCTGGAACATAGTCCTTCTCCCAGGTATCTTGGCGTCATAGCTTCGAGAAAGAAGAAACAGCATTTTTTATCGAGTCTGGAAAAAGACCTGCCCGGCGGGTTCCATCCGGAAAATATTTACACACCCTGCGGCTTGAATATAGGCACTGGAAAACCACATGAGATAGCCCTCGCTGTGGCGGCGGAGATACTTGCGGTACAGCAGGGAATGGATGCGGTCATCCATGTGAGGGACGGGTAATTTCACACCTGACCCAAAAGAGGGGGTGAAGCCAATGAAACAGAGCGTGCGCTTTCTTTTAAACGATAGGGTGCGGGAACTCGCCCTGCCCCCGGCATTGACGGTGCTCGATGTTCTGCGCAGACATCTTGGTTTGACCGGTACCAAGGAGGGCTGCAGGGAAGGGGAATGCGGCGCCTGTACCGTTCTCGTCGGAGAGCCGGAAGGCGATGCAATCCGCTACCGTGCCATGACTTCCTGCCTTCTGCCTTTCGGCGAGATTGATGGAAAGCACCTTGTCACTATCGAGGGCTTAAGCATGACGGAACCCGGCACCGGCATCCCGGTGCTTAACCCTCTGCAGCGGGCCTTTGCGGACGAGGGAGCGAGCCAGTGCGGTTTTTGTACGCCCGGGTTTATCGTTTCGTTTACCGGCTACCTTCTCTCCGGGGAACCCCTGTCCGGGACGGGAGCGCTTGTTTCCGTGGACGGAAATATCTGCAGATGTACAGGATACGCTTCGATTAAACGCGCGGTTGAAGCCCTTCTATGTTCTTACTCACTTGAAGGCAAGACCCTGGATATTCCGTTTCTGGTGGGCATGGGGCTCGTACCGTCCTGGTTCCTTACAGCAGGTGAGAAACTTGCAGCCCTTGGAAAAGGTGCCCCGCGCAGGGCTGTGACGGTATCTGCCGGACATGGCACAATTATAGCCGGAGGAACGGATATCTACATTCAGAAAGGGGACGAACTGCCGGAAGCTGAGACGGTTCTCCTTTCCGATCTTGACGGTTTCCGCGGCATTGACGAGACGCCGGATTCATTCATGACCGGCGCCGGTGTAACCGTGGAGGACTTCCGCAAAAGCCCCGTTTTAAACCGGCTTTTCCCCGGTCTCGGGGAAAAATTGCTCCTTGTGTCTTCAACAATCCTGCGCAACCGCGCCACCCTGGGCGGGAACATCGTCAACGCCTCCCCCATCGGGGACTTGAGCGTGCTTCTCCTTGCTATGAACGCTGAGGTTCTTTTAGACGGGCCGGAAGGCTCCCGGCGCGTCCGGCTGAAGGAATTCTTCCTGGGCTACAAGAAGCTCGATATGCGGGCAGGAGAGCTTTTAAAAACGATAATCATACCCAAACCTGCAGGCGGCTCGGACTGGAATTTCGAGAAGGTTTCCAGGAGGGAAAGACTCGATATAGCCGGCTGCAATTCCGCGATCTGCCTTACCGCTCAAGGCGGCGTTATAAAGGATGTGAGTCTCGCTTTCGGCGGCGTGGCGCCGGTTCCATTTTATGCGGCAGGGGTGTCCGCTTTTCTTGCCGGAAAAAAGATCGGGAGCGGCATGCTGCGGAAAGCATCCGGCGTACTGCAGGGGGAGATAGCTCCCATATCCGATGTCCGGGGTTCCGCTTCCTACAAGGGCGCCCTGGCGGTCCGCCTCCTCTATGCCCATTTTCTAAAACTTTTTCCGGACAGGCTCGATTATGAAACCCTTGTCCGGGGGAGGGGAAAGCAGTGATAACGAAAGATGTGGAACTTCATGTAACAGGTAAATCAGTATTCACGGACGATGTTCCCCTTCCGCCGGAAACACTCATCTGCGCGGTGCTGTTTTCGAAGATCGCGGCCGGCCGGATTCGGCATCTGTCTGCGGAGGCGGCTGCGGGCATGCCCGGGGTAAAAGCTGTTGTTACCGCAAAGGACCTGGAAGGCGAAAACCAGATAGGCACCATCATTCTGGACGAAGAACTTCTTGCCTCTTCCGAAATCCATTTTTACGGGCAGCCCATTGCCGCGGTGTATGCGGAAAACGAAAAACAGGCCAGGGATGCGGTTAAAAAGATCATCCTCGAAACGGATGCCGAAAAACCGGTTATCGATCCGAGGCAGGCCTATGCCCTCGGCCGGGTTCTCGCTCCCCCGCGCACATTTCAGCTGGGGAATCCTGACGGCGCGCTTGAAGGCTGCGCGTACGTTTTTTCCGGCTCCGCGGAATCCGGAGGCCAGGAGCATTTCTACATGGAAGGCCAGGCAGCCGTTGCGTTTCCCGGCGAGGGGAACAGCTTCAGGGTGCTTTCCTCGACCCAGGCGCCGACCACGGTCCAGAAGGTGACGGCAAGGGTCCTCGGCGTTTCCATGAACCAGGTGGAGGTTGATGTGCGGCGCATAGGGGGCGGCTTCGGCGGCAAGGAGGATCAGGCAAACGCCTGGGCAGCCCTGGCTGCCGTGGGCGTACAGAAAACCGGCAGGCCTGTCAAGCTTGTGCTGCGGCGTTCCGAAGATCTCCGTGTAACGGGTAAACGGCACCCCTATTCTTCGGATTTCACTATCGGCCTTGACAGTGACGGGAAGATTCTCGCTTATAAGGTTTTTCTCTATCAGAACTCCGGAGCGGCCGCGGACCTCTCCACAGCCATCCTGGAAAGGAGCCTGTTCCACGCGGCCGGTTCCTACTTCATTCCCAATGTCAGGGCCACCGCTGTCTGCTGCAGAACGAACCTTACACCTTTTACCGCCTTTCGGGGGTTCGGCGGGCCCCAGGCCATGTTCGTTATGGAGTGTGCGCTTTTTGAGGCTTCCCGAGGAACGGGCATACCGGTTGAAAAACTGCAGGAAATAAACCTGCTGAAGGAAGGAGACGAGTTTCCCTACGGCATGAAGGCCGCAGCCTGTAATGCGCGCAGGTGCAGGGCGGAACTCGAAAACCGTTTCAGGACGGATGAATTAATTGCGGAAATAAGCGTTTTCAACGGGCGGAGCGGCAGACACCAAAAAGGTTATGCCTTCATGCCCGTTTGTTTCGGTATTTCTTTTACAAACATCATTTTAAACCAGGCAAGGTCGCTGGTCCATGTGTACCTGGACGGCAGCGTAGGCGTGAGTACGGGTGCGGTGGAAATGGGCCAGGGGGTGAACCAGAAGATCGTTGACATCGTGGCACGGACCCTTTCCCTGCCGGATAAAAAAATCCGGATTGAGAGTACCAACACCACCAGGGTCGCCGACACATCCCCCACTGCGGCTAGCACCGGCTCGGACTTAAACGGCAGGGCAGCGCAGATTGCCTGCGAGCAGATTCTCGAAGGGCTGCGCGCGGCTTTTGCAGGGACTGAGGAAGGACGCAGGTTTGCGGACGGAACTTTGTCCTGGGAGGAGGCGGTCAGCCTTGCCTACGCGAAGCGGATCAACCTGTCCGCCGAGGCCCATTACGCCACGCCGGAAATATATTTCGACAGGAAAACTGAAAAAGGTAAACCTTTCGCGTATCATGTCTACGGTTCAGCTTTCCTGGAAGTTACGGTTGACTGCCTGCTCGGCACCTATGCCATCGACAGGGTCTGTATTGTTCACGATTCCGGCAGCAGTATTAACAGGACGGTGGACCTGGGGCAGGTGGAGGGAGGGCTGGCCCAGGGGCTCGGCTGGATGACTCTGGAGGAGCTTGAGTATACGGATGATGGATTTCTTCTCAATGGGACTGCGGGTACGTATAAAATACCGGATATGTTCTTTTCACCGGAACAATTGTCCGTGGCGTTCCTCGAGAACGCTCCCAATCCTCACGCGGTCCTAAACTCCAAGGCCGTGGGAGAGCCGCCCTTTATGTACGGAATCGGCGTTTATTTCGCGTTGCTGAAAGCCGCCCTCGGTGCAGTACCAGGAAAAAAACTTTCGTACAGGGCGCCCATGACCACCGAGAGGCTCTTTAACATTGTCACCGGAAGGAAGGAAGCACATGGCTGACAGGGACCTGCTGCAAAGGATAACCGATAAATCGAAAGAGTATGCCGGCTACACGGCGGAGAATCTGTCCAGACTTGTGCGGCTGCCCTCGCTGAGCTGCGGAGAAAAGGAGACTGCGGAAGAGCTTAAGCGGCAGATGGAGGAAGCCGGGTTTGACGAAGTAAGGATAGACGGATTGGGCAATGTGCTCGGCAGGATAGGTGCCGGCAGAAGAATCCTTGCCCTCGACGCGCATATCGATACGGTGGATGTGGGAAACCGGGAAAACTGGAGCTTCGACCCTTTCTGCGGAACGGTAAAAGACGGGCATGTGCTTGGCCGGGGCACGGTGGATCAGAAAGGCGGGGCCGCGGCTTTTGTCACGGCAGGCAGAATCGTAAAGGACCTTGACCTCAGCGGGGATGTTACCCTCTATTGTACGGGAACGGTCATGGAGGAGGACTGCGACGGCCTGTGCTGGAAATACCTCGTGGAGGAGGAGAATTTAAGGCCGCAGGTGGTTATTTCCACGGAACCCACAAACCTCGGGGTGTACCGCGGGCAGAGGGGCCGCATGGAAATGGAAGTGCGTTTCAAGGGATTGTCGGCTCACGGTTCCGCGCCGGAGAGGGGCAGAAATGCAGTCTACATGGCATCGAGGGTCTGCCTCGCCATAGAGGGGCTCAACCCGCGGCTTGCGGACGATGCCTTCCTCGGCAGGGGCAGCATTACCGTATCACAGTTCGTGTCGGGCAGCCCATCCCTCTGCGCGGTGGCGGACTTTGCGAAAATCCATATCGACAGAAGGCTCACCTGGGGTGAGACAAAAGAAAAGGCCGTTGCCGAGATCAGGGAACTGGCTGCCCGCGAAGGGGGGGTAGTGCTTGTGCCTGAATACAGGGCTAAGGCCTACACGGGACTGGAATACGGCATGGAAAAGTATTATCCTACCTGGAAACTCCCGGAGGATCATGAGGCCGTGATCCGGGGGAAGTCCGTGTTCAAGGAACTGTACGGCAGACCCGCCCGGGTCGACAAATGGACTTTTTCCACCAACGGCGTCACCATAAACGGCATATACGGCATTCCGGGCATAGGATTCGGCCCCGGCAGCGAGGTCCTGGCCCATGCGCCGGATGAGCGGGTGCCGGTATCGGATCTGGAACAGGCATCCGCTTTTTACGCGGCTTATGTTCTCGCCATGGCAGAAGGTGCCTGACCGGCGGCAGGCAAGGGGTAAAAAATGAAAACATTGTTTCACGGAAAGCATTTTATCACTACGGAAGACTGGTCCAGGCTGGAACTGGACACCGTTTTCGAGACGGCTATCGATCTTAAAAAACGGTTTGCCCTGGGAGAACCGCACAGGATGCTCCCGGACAAGACCCTGTTCATGATGTTTTTCGAGCAGAGCACAAGAACCCGCAATTCCATGGAGGCGGGG
>SPDA01000579.1 GCA_004525155.1 Spirochaetales bacterium | reverse complement strand
GAGAAGGATACGTCCTTAAACTCAAGCATTGCGGATTCTCGCCTGTCTGGTCATGATGAACAGAAACACAACCGCCCCCATCACGGAGGTGACAATGCCGATTGGTATCTCGTTCTCGAGGAGGGTTCTGCCGAAATCATCACAGAGCAGAGTCCCGGCAGCTCCAATCAGAATCGAACCGGGAAGGGAGCGACGCACGTCCGCGCCGAAGAGTTTCCTGGAAAGATGCGGCGCTATCAAACCCATCCACCCGACAATACCGCAGACCGCGGTCACCGCCGCGACAGCGAGAACTGAAAGCAGGAGGAGCAGCACCTTGAATCTTTCCGGCTTTGTTCCCAGGGAGAAAGCCATACGGTCGTCTAGAACAAGCAGATTAATCCGCCATCGGAACAGCATGAGTATGGTGACCGCGGGAACCACCACCACCGACACCCACGCCGTGTCGAGCCATGAGACGCCCCACAAGCCGCCCATCATCCAGAACGTGATTTCCTGAAGCTGATTCAGCGGGTCCGCGATAGCCTTGAGAATCCCGATGCCCGCGGAATACAGGGCGGAGAGTATAATACCCGCAAGCACGAGCCGGATTATCCAGCTGCCGAACTTTATTCTTTTCGCTATCCAGTATGAGGCAAACAGGCCGAGAAGGGCGAAAAACATAGCCGCAGCCTGAGTCGCCAGCAGGCCGCTGCCCCACAGCACGATAGACAGAGCGGCTCCGAACGCGGCGCCCTGGGTAACGCCTAAGAATCCCGGTTCCACCAGGGGATTGACCATCACCGTCTGCATGACCAGCCCGCCCGCTCCCAAGGCGGCGCCGAGCAGCAAAGCCATGATAATTCTGGGCAGCCTGAGGCTTAAAATTATAGTTTGAAAGGTATTGTCCGTGAGAAATGTCCCCGGCGCGGCAAACCCGGGCTTCGGATACCTGCCCAGAAAAAGCGACAACACCAGAATAAGGGCGAAACCGGCAAGGACGGCGGCCCTTTTTTTCAATTGCTAAGCCCCGTCAATTTCGGCGATATTACCGCGTTAAAAGCCTCTGTACCCATCCCGTATGCAAAAGAATAAAACTCCCGTACCGGTTGTTCCATGAACTCCAACGTAACGGGCTTTCCCCGGTTTTTCAAGACCTCCGATACCCATATATACCCCAATATCCAGCGCGGATCCGGCTGGTCCCAGCTGTGAAAATCGCCGGGAAAAGGATAGAGCATTCCGTTTTTGACCGCAGAGATCGACTGCCAGACGGCATCCTTCTTCATGACTTCCGTTATCACTTCCGCCGGTTCCCGGTAGGACACAAGCAGCACGACCTCCGGGTCCCAGGCCGCGATCTGTTCGAGCCCTACCTTGGTCCATTGGTTTTCAAGTTTCATGCCCTTCCATACCGGATCTCCCCCCCCTTTCCGCACCATGTCAGTCTGTATCCAGGTTAAGGGAGGAACACTGAAGGTGGTGATGCCGTCTTTTACCGAATAGTACAGCAGAAGCACCCGCGGCAGTGTGGCGGCGCCTGAGGAGGCGACAGCCTTCTCAATTCCCGCCATTTTGTTCCGGTACCAGGCGACTATGGACTGCGCTCTC
Source organism: Spirochaetales bacterium (assembly GCA_004525155.1). Taxonomy (GTDB): domain Bacteria; phylum Spirochaetota; class Spirochaetia; order SPDA01; family SPDA01; genus SPDA01. The sequence goes on along the minus strand of SPDA01000579.1, from coordinate 872 downwards.
TCCTCATTACCGAAAAGCCGGCCGAGGGTCAACACTTCTTTATAAAAGCTGTCGGGGTTTTCAAGATTGAGCGCAAGCAACGGTACGCCGATCGCGGCAAGGGGTTTTTCCAGCGCAGGGGCCTGGAAATCCTTCATGACAACGACATCCGGCCGGAGACTTAAGAGTTCCTCCGTCCCCACATTGTTCCCGTAAACGGCTTTCTTCCCGAAAAAGGGGTCGATTTTTTCGACAAAAAGCCCCCTTCCCTGGTCCGGAGTGGACAAACCCGCGACTTTTTCCTTTGCCTCTTCAAAAAGGTACAACGTATTGACGATGATAAAGGCCGATTTCCCGGCCTGGGCAATCCGTGCCGGGAGGCCCCCGGCCGGAAGTTTGGAAAGAACGATTTTTTTACCGGAAAAATCGGTCAGTTCAAAACCGGGGGCGGCAGAGATCGGTTCTATCCGGCCGGCTGAAAAACCGGGCACAGCGAGCACAAGCAGGACTACCCCGCTCAGGAGCAAAAGCGATTTTTTCATATGTAACCTCTTCGCAGCACATCGATTTGTTCGTCAAAACAGACAATCGAAACTCCATTCTTGTTATCGAGGGCTTGAACAACCATATTTGCAGCCTGCTTCGCAGCCTCGATTTTGCCTCCGTGCATGGACCCGCTCCGATCTAGTACCAGGGCCACTGCGAGCCCCCGCCGTTCGGGAGCTGTAAGCGGCCGGGACACGGTTAAGGTGAAGACCACATGACGGATATTTTCCTTTTCGCTCACATTGGTTTTATCCTCGGCGGCGGTAAGACTTACCTTGACCGGTTCATGGTTCATGGGGATCCTCCCTATTAATTCGGCAACGTTCCGGCTTTGAGCCGGCTGACCT
>SPDA01000136.1 GCA_004525155.1 Spirochaetales bacterium | reverse complement strand
GACGACGGACATCAATCTTCCCTTTATAACGGCGGATGCGTCCGGGCCGAAGCATTTACAGTACAATCTGACCAGGGCAAAGTTCGAACAGCTGATAGAGGACCTGCTCCAAAGGACCAAGGGCCCCTGCATCCAGGCGCTCAAGGACGCCGGGCTCAAGGCCGAAGACATCGACGAGGTAATCCTGGTAGGCGGCTCCACGCGAACTCCGGCTGTACAGGCTCTGGTCAAGGAACTTTTTCAGAAGGAACCGAACAAGAGCGTGAACCCCGACAAGGTTGTGGCCATCGGGGCCGCGATTCAGGGCGGAATTCTCGCCGGCGACGTAAAGGACGTGCTTCTTCTCGACGTTACCCCTCTTTCCCTGGGCATTGAAACACTGGGTTCAGTGTTTACCAAACTAATCGAGAAGAACACGACGATACCCACGAAAAAGACCCAGATATTTTCCACGGCTGCGGACAACCAGACGGCCGTTTCCATCCATGTGCTCCAGGGTGAGCGCGAAATGGCAAGCCAGAACCGCACTCTCGGGCGATTCGACCTGGTGGGTATTCCGCCGGCTCCCAGGGGAGTGCCTCAGATAGAGGTTACCTTCGACATTGATGCAAACGGTATCGTCCATGTGTCCGCCAAGGACCTCGGTACCGGAAAGGAGCAGAAGATCCGCATCGAATCATCCTCGGGGCTTACGGAAGAAGAAATACAGCGCATGGTGCGGGACGCGGAAACTCACGCCGAAGAAGACAAGCGCGAGAAGGAAAAGGCGGAGGTGCGGAACGAAGCTGACAGCATGGTCTACGCCACTGAAAAGTCCCTGAAGGATTTCGGCGACAAGATAACTGCTGACGATAGGAACAAGATCGAGACCGCGATAGAAGATTTACGGAAAGCGCTCGAGGGCGGTCAGATCGCAGAAATTAAGGCAAAGACGGAAACCCTGAAACAGGCTTCCTACAAACTGGCGGAAGAGGTCTACAAGAAGGCAGGGCCGGAAGCGGGCGCCGGGCATGCGGGTGAAACCCATGACAGTGGCGGCCAGAATGAAGGCGACGGGCGGTCTTCTTCCGGTAATTCTCCGGGCGGCGACCATGGGAAGAGCGGTGCGGAAGATGTTGATTATGAAGTCGTAGATGAAGACGACAGCAAATAATATAGTCCTCGAAAAGAGAAAAAAAGTTGGCTAAAAGGGATTACTACGAAGTCCTTGGAGTACAGAAAAATGTCTCCAAGGACGACATAAAAAAGGCGTACAGGAAACTTGCCATTCAGCATCACCCCGATAAAAATCCAGGGAACAAGGAAGCCGAGGAAAAGTTCAAGGAGGCGACCGAAGCCTATGAGGTCCTTGGGGACGATAAAAAACGGCAGGCTTACGATCAGTTCGGCTTTGCAGGCATTGAAGGCATGGGCGGCGGGGCCGGCGGGCATGATTATTCCACCGTGTTCAGGGACTTCGAAGACATCTTCGGCGATTTTTCCGGGATTTTTGACAGCTTCTTCGGCGGGAGCAGATCCAGGCGTTCCGCCAAGGAATCGGTCCAACGGGGTTCGGATTTACGTTACGACATGGAGATAGCTTTTCACGACGCCGTTTTCGGAATCAAGGAGGAAATCTCCTTCATGAAGAACCAGTCCTGCAGCGACTGCGGAGGAACCGGCGCCGCTTCCGGCAGCGGCAAGCGGATGTGCCCCTCCTGCGGCGGAAGCGGACAGATCAGACGCAGCCAGGGTTTTTTCTCCATTGCCCAGACCTGCCCCACCTGCCGCGGAGAAGGGTATGTCATAGAGAACCCCTGCAAGACCTGCAGCGGCAGCGGTCTGCTGCAGAAACGCCAGAAGATAAAGGTAACCATTCCGCCGGGCATTGAAACGGGCAAACGCATCCACATTCCCGGCCAGGGAGAGGCGGGCCCCAACGGAGGTCCGGCCGGCGATCTGTACGTTTATATCACCGTCCAACCCCATGAGTATTTTGAACGGGACAACACCGACGTATATTGTGTCATCCCCATATCGATAACCCAGGCTTCCCTGGGGACGGAAGTATTTGTCACCACCCTGGACAACAAAAAAATCAGGGTTAAGGTGCCCCAGGGTACCCAGAATGGAAAGATCCTGAGGGTCCGCGGGGAAGGCATACCCTTTCTCCATAACGCGAACCGGCGGGGAGACATGTACATAAAGATAATGGTCCAGGTGCCCTCGAAGCTCACGGGAAAGGAAAAGGACCTGCTGGAGGAGTTGTCGAAACTTCTGGGTGAAGAAACGAATCCGAAACCCGTCCGTCTTTCCGAACTTCGTTCCAGTTATTCGAATTAAAAAAATTGTTGATTTTTCCGGCCATCTGTAAGAGTATGGACCTATGGAAGAAGAAAAATTCAAGCGCTCCAATCTCGTTATTGATAAACGGTTTCAGTATAACCTGGTTGTCACATTTCTAGTGGCCGTCCTCATAACTCTCATGGTTTTTTCAGCCGGTTTTGCGTGTTATTACTGGATCTCGTCCTATGCGGGCGACAACCTTTTCAAGGAATTCATCACCATTTCCAAGCAGGTAACGGTATACCGGGAAACAGTGGTGGACGGGGAGGTTGTCAAGGAAAAATTCTTTGATACCAGGGTGATTCCCGGCGTTAAACGCATGCACCTCGTTGTACCGCCCATACTTGTGAACAATCTCCTGCTCATGATCGTTGTTTCATTTATCGGTCTGCGGTATTCCCACAGGCTGGCCGGCCCGGCCTTCAGGATGATGACCGATATCCAGCGTGTTCTGGACGGGGAGGAGAAGGTGCGGATCCATCTGCGGGAAAAGGACAAATTCCAGGAACTGGCGGTCAAAATCAATGATCTCATTGCAAAGCTCGAAACCCGGCGGGGGTCCGAATAAAAAGAATGCCCCGCTTCATTTTCAGACACTCCCGGTCGATAGTATTTATAAAGCGCAATGTGGAGAAAGACAATGAAGTACGGCCTGTGTTTTCTTTTTTTATCGGTTATTCCCCTTTCCATGGCCTGGTCCGCCAATGAACAAACTATAAAACAGTGGAGCGAAAATGAGCCGGAAGGCGTGACCTGTGTACGTACGGATCGCAACATTGACGGCAAGGCGGATTACCTGCTGCGGTACAGTGAAGACGGCAATAAAATATATGAAGAGCAGGATTTTAATTACGACGGTTCCATGGACGATTTTTATTTTTACAAGGAAGGTATCCTCACCCTGCGCGAGGTGGATTCCAATTACGACGGCCTGGTGGACCTTCGTGTTTACCTCCATAAAGGGGTTTACATCGAAAAATACGAAAGGGACACGGATTTTGACGGCAAATTCGACCTCGTCAAGCAATTTTAGAAAGTGACCGGCTTTGTATTATCTGACCGGTTTCCATGCCATTGAAGAACAAATCAAAAAAAGTTCGGAAAGAGGCGTGCTGTATTTCTGTACGCACAGCACAAGGATAGACGCTATCCTGAGGCTCGCCGGGGAGAAGGGAGTCCGCTCAGAAGAAACATCCCGGCCGGAAATTGAGCGCATGGCCGGTCCGGAACACCGTGGCCTGGTTCTTGCGCTGGAGCCGGGCAATGAGTCAGGGGAGAGAGAGTTCAAGGAATTTCTCGCCGCCGCGGACACCGGGAAAAATCCCCTCATCATCATTCTTGACAGTATTACGGATCCTCACAATTACGGCGCGATCCTGCGCAGCGCAGACCAGTTTTCCGCGGATGCGGTAGTGGTGCGCGAAAGGCGGAGCGCAAGAGAAACCGCGGTGGTGGCGCAATCATCCGCCGGCGCTCTCGCCTATCTTCGGATCTTCACCGTTTCCAATCTCGTACGGTCCGCGGAGGACATGAAAAAGGCAGGGTTCTGGATTTTCGGCGCGGCCATGGAGGGAGTGCCGGCGCCGAAGGCGAAATTCAAGGGCCCGGCCGTACTCGTTCTGGGCAGCGAAGGGTCCGGCATCAGCAGGCTGCTTAAGGAACGGTGCGATACGCTGGTTTCCATTCCCACCGCCGGGCACGTGGATTCGCTCAATGTCTCCGTTGCGGCCGGCATACTCATGTACGAGATACGGCGGCAGCAGGGCTAGGCCGGCGGGCCAAGGTTGCAGTTTTCCCGATAACCGTATAAAGTTACTCAAAAGAAAAAATCGATTGTTACAACGAAACAGGAGTATTCTCATGATTGAGGCGATAAATAAATTCCTGGATGGTTCCACCGACGGCATGATTGCCCTGCAGACACTGCTCACCGCAATCCCCGCCATATCTCCCTCAAGCGGCGGGGAAGGGGAGGATAAAAAGGCCCGGGCCCTTCTTGGCTGGCTTAAGGAACAGGGATTCAGCGATATAAAGCAGTACGATGTGCCCGATGATAAAGTGCCCTCCGGGGTGCGCCCTAACCTTGTGGTAACCATACCGGGCAGGGAATCCGGCAGTGTATTCTGGCTCATGTCCCATACGGACATTGTGCCTCCCGGTGAAATGAAATTCTGGGAAACAGACCCCTTCAAGGCGACGGTAAAAGACGGTAAAATCTACGGCCGCGGTGTCGAGGACAATCAGCAGGGGCTTACCGCATCCGCCTTTGCCGCCCTGGGGCTTATAAGGAACGGCATAACGCCCAAACGTACGGTAAAGCTCCTCTTTGTCGCGGACGAAGAGGTCGGATCCGATTTCGGCATAAAGTACCTGAAGGATCACTTCAAGCTTTTTTCCTCCTCGGACCTTGCCCTGGTTCCGGACGGCGGGGACGAGAAAGGCGAACAGATCGAAATTGCGGAAAAAAGTCTGCTCTGGCTTAAATTCACGGTAAAGGGGAAGCAGTGCCATGCTTCGAGACCCGACCAGGGCGTCAACGCCTTTGAGGCGGGGTCCTATCTTGTCATGAGACTGACGGAACTGCGGAGGATATTTCCCGACAGGAATCCAATCTTCGAGCCTGATTACTCCACCTTCTGCCCTACAAAACAGGAAGCGAACGTACCCAATATCAACACCATCCCGGGGGACGACTGTTTCTATCTTGACTGCAGGGTTCTCCCTGCCGTGCCGCTTAAGCGGGTGCTCGATGAAATTTCTTCCATGATGAAAGAGACGGAAAAAAAATACGGCGTATCCGTGACAGTCGAAACGGTACAGTGTGTGGAATCAATCCCCACGCCGGAGGATTCTCCCCTGGTAAAAGCCCTGTCTCAGGCGGTCAAGGACGTGTACGGCGCAAATCCCCATGTGGTGGGCATCGGCGGCGGCACCGTGGGCGCTTTTCTCCGCAACGAGGGCGTACATACAGCCGTCTGGTCCACGATAGAGGAAACCGCTCATCAGCCCAACGAATACTGCGTACTCAAGAATCTCGTGGGAGACGCGAAGGTCATGGCCAGGCTCATGCTCACCCTGTAGGCAAGCCTGCTTTGATGGTGCTGCCGTCCCAGGACTCGATGAGGACACGGACAATGCCGCCCGCCTGCGGGGCAGATTCGTTCTCCGGAAGTCCTGCGGCGGTAAGGGACAGATAGTTCCCGCTGACACCGGTCCACGCGCCGTCTGCCTGTTTTTCCTGCAGCAGAAGGTCCGCTTCTTTTCCTACCCACCGCCGCACATAGCTGTCGTAAAGTTTTTCGGAAATTTCCAGCAGCTGTCTGGTACGCCCCTTTATGACGGCGGAGGGCACCTGGCCCGGCATGACGTTTGCCCTGGTTCCCGGCCGCCTTGAAAAAGGAAACACGTGGAGTCTGCTGAAACCGCAGCGGGTGATAAGTTCAAGGGTCTCACGGAAATCCTGTTCCGTCTCCCCGGGAAAGCCGGCTATCACATCCGCAGCTATGAAAGGATCCGTTTTTATATTTCTTAGATCCCGCACAGCCTTCCCGACCGCGGCTGCGGAGTATCTTCTCGCCATTCGCCGCAGTACGGCGTCCGACCCGGACTGTACCGGCAGATGGAAGTGCGGACAAATGGTGGGATGCATAAGTACGGCGAGGAGTTCCTCGTTTATGCTTTCCGGCTCCAGAGATGACACCCTGAGCCTGACGCCGGGAACGGAAGCAGCCAGGTTTTCT
>SPDA01000209.1 GCA_004525155.1 Spirochaetales bacterium | reverse complement strand
GCGGAAAAAATAGACGGCATTATCATAAGCCTGCCGAATTTCGGCGACGAAAGGGCGGCTGCGGGCGCCATACAGATGTCCGGTTTGAAAGTTCCGGTTCTCGTACAGGCCAGCCCCGATGATCCCGCGAAAGCAGACGCCAACCGCCGGAGAGACTCCTTCTGCGGTAAAATATCCGTCTGTAATAATCTAAACCAGTTCGGCATTCCCTATACCCTTACCTCCCTGCACACCATGGATGTAAAGGGCAGGCCCTTCAGGGAGGAACTCGAAAATTTCAAGGCCCTCTGCCGCGTGGTCAAAGGCCTTAGAAAAGCCCGTATCGGCGCCATCGGCGCGAGGCCCGCCGCATTCAACACAGTACGGTACAGCGAAAAAATTCTCGCCAATTACGGTATTTCCGTGGAAACAATAGACCTGTCCGAGATCTACGGAAGAATCGGCAGCCTGAAAGATTCGGATGCAAAAGTCCGGGATAAGGTCAAATCGATAAACGGGTACATTGAAACAAAACACGCAGGTGAAAAACCGGTTCTCAAAATGGCGAAGCTCGGCGTGGTCATTGATTCCTTTATCGAGGAAGCGGACCTTGACGCCACCGCCGTCCAGTGCTGGACTTCCATGGAGGAATACTTCGGCGTGGTTCCCTGCACGGTAATGAGCATGCTGTCCAATGCGCTCAAGCCGAGCGCCTGTGAAGTGGATGCAACCGGCGCCCTTTCCATGTATGCCCTCCAGCTCGCCTCGGGAAAACCAAGCGCGCTTTTGGACTGGAACAACAATTACAAGGACGACCCGGATAAATGCGTCCTTTTCCACTGCAGCAACCTGCCCAAAGATGTGTTCACCGCCATGACCATGGATTATCAGGCGATCATCGCGGGAAGCGTCGGGAAGGAAAACACCTTCGGTACCTGCGTCGGCAGAATAAAACCGGGACCCATGACCTATACCCGGTTGACCACGGACGATCTCGGAGGAAGGCTTGTGGCGTACGCCGGTGAAGGCGCCTTTACGGACGATGAACTCACAACCTTCGGCGGCTACGGTGTGGCGGAGATTCCCAATCTGCAGGATCTCCTGCGCTTCATCTGCCTCCAGGGATTTGAGCACCATGTGGCTGTCAGCCTTTCGGAAACCGCTGAAATCCTGGAAGAGGCCTTTTCCACGTATCTTGGCATCGAGACCTACCATCACAGTCAATGATTAAAAAAGCGGTTGTAGTAGCGTTGAGCGGCGGCGTGGACAGTACCGTAGCCGCCTGGCTCCTCGCGAAAAAAAGAAAAGAAGACATCGAGAGCGGCCTGGAACCGGAAGGTTCCGTTTTTCTCGCCGGAGCGATGCACTACATCTGGCAGGGCTCCCGCTGCTGCGACGCGGAAATGATTCTCAAAGCCCGCGCGCTCTGTGAGAAACTGGACATTCCTTTTTTTCTCATCGACATGACCGGAGAATTCCGCACAGAGGTTGTAGACGACTTTGTGGAAACCTACATCGCGGGAAAAACGCCCAACCCCTGTGTCCGCTGCAACCAGCGTGTACGGTTTTCCGGTTTTTATGACAAGGTGAAACAGGAGCTTGCAAGAGAGCCCCTGCCGGGCAGTGGAGCGGCTCTTCCGCCGGAAACGCCCCTGTACCTCGCGACGGGCCATTATGTCAACAAGAGAGAAAAAGAGGGGCGTATCATTCTTTGCAAGGGAAACGACCCTTCAAAGGACCAGTCCTACATGCTTTACCAGCTGCCGGAGACGGTACTCCCTTTTGTATTGTTTCCCCTGGGCGGTTACACGAAACAGGAAGTCATCGCCATTGCCGGGGATGCGGGTCTCCTGGATGGTACAGTGGTACGCGAAAGCCAGGATGCCTGTTTTGTGGAAGGAGATTATGCCGGGTTCATCCGGGACTATACGGACAGGGAGGATTTAAGCCTTCCCGGAGACATAGTCGATACGTCGGGGAACCTGCTGGGCCGGCACAGAGGGTACCTCGAATACACCGTCGGCCAGCGCAAAGGGCTCAGCCTGGGGACTGGTCCATGGTATGTTGCAGACATTCAGCCTGAAACCAACAGGATAATCGTGGCCAGGGAAGAAGAAATCAGGACCCTGGTTTTTAAAATCGGAGAAACGAGATGGTTTGCACCGGCGGATTTTTTCAGCCGAGGCCCAGCCGTGAAAAGCTGTACCGTTAAAATACGCTACCGTTCCGGCGACATCCCCTGCACTGTGGAGCCCCTTGGGGGAGACTGCGCCCGCGTGGTCCTTTCGGAACCGGCCATAGTGACCCCCGGGCAGTCCGCCGTGTTTTATCTGGACAGCTGCATGCTCGGCGTAGGTATTATTATACCCTGACACCTTCATATTTTGTTTACAACCGAAACCGGTTTCTGCCTTTGGGCAAAAAAAACCTCCCAAGGGAAAAGGAGGAAAACCCTTGAGAGGAAAAAATAGAAGGAGGTTAAAATAAAAGAACTTATATATTCTATTATTAAAGACAACGATGCTGCCCAAAAGTAACAAAATTGGAGCTTTTTTTTTATTTTTTTTTGCCAGCCGCAGCATTAGGTATCACATTGCGGCAGCCTTAAAAAACTCCGGCGAGGGTGTTTTTGAGGTAAAAAAGCCCGGAGTCCACGGAACCTTTCGGTATGCCCAGGACCAGGGCGATTTCCTTATGAGTCGGACACTTAGGCACCCTGTTTATTTCGCCCAGCGTCCTCCGCATTCTGTCCTTGTTAAAGTCCAGCAGCTTGTAGAGCTCCTCTCTTTTTTCATGCCGGACTTCCAGCTGTAATTCTTCATGAATCTTGTAAATATTGAAATAATACCTGTTCCGCTTTCGGCCCAGTTTTTCGAGTCTCTGCCTATGAACTTCCATGCAGCCCCGCAGAGCTTCGATACGGGTCAATAACCATGCGGCTTCATACCCTGTCATAACAGCGATTTTTTCCAGCATGGTGCTTGTGATAAATGGGTATCCCTTTAATACCAGAAAAAGAAACCGTCTTTTACCCCTTCCGCTGGTTACGTTAAAACCCGGGGGCTCGTATCCCGGCAGGAGCGGTTCCGCGGCATATGCCGCATCCTCCATGGTGGATGCCAGAAAATATTCGTACCCGGAGAGTTTCTGTTCAAGTTTTTTCTGTTTTTTCCAGGATAGAAAACTTCGGAACTGGTATTTCAAGGAAACTACCAGGTAAGCCTCGAAAGGTTTGCCCGTATATTTAAACCTGTTTACCAGGTTTTTAATTTTAGGAAAAAAATAACAGAAAAAATCCGAGCAGTCATCCTCATCCCATCTCATTGTCCTGCGCGGGTACCGGTATACGTAGAGACAGATCTTTTCCACTATCTGATCGAGGCCGCAGCCGGTCTCCTGGTACCGAAGAATATCCTCTGTAATAGATGTAAGCATAACCGCTCCCCATAGAAAGATGCCCTCCCATGAAAACTTTGCAGGATACATACCAGGAAACATCCGTTTTTCAGGCCGTTGTTTACAATTATTTACAAATTATTTTGACTCAGCAGTTTTTCCGTCGAACCGATATTTAAATAAGAGGTAGAGGTTATGTATACATACAGGCTGATGGCGGGAGACGGAATAGAACACATCTTCAAAATTCTGTCCGAAGAACCTGACAACTATAATGTGGAAACAATCCACCGGTTCCATACATACGAAGTTGTCGCGAAACGGATCTATAATAAATGTCTCTTTGAGGAACTTTTGAACCTCGGTATAATTACGAAAGTATCGTAAGTTTCAATCCTGAAGAACGTTGACTGCCTCGATAATAAAGCCGTAAAAGGATGAAAAAGTCATGTCCGGCCCTGCCGATTTCATGGATTAGTAATAATTCAACATTTTTTACAAAATTACTTGTGTTTCTATTTGACAGAACGCTGATAATCTTCTTATAATGATGCCCATTATACCAAATCAAGGAGCGCATTCGTGAAAAAAATCATGACAGTATTACTAGTATTAATACTCGCCGGTACTGCTTTTGCTGCAGGCAAGCAGGAAAGCGCCGCAGCCGCCGGACCTCCCATTAAAATCGGCGCAATCTTCGCGGAAACGGGGGGAGCAGCCAATCTCGGAGCACCTGAAGCCAAGACGCTCCGCATGCTGACCGACGAAATCAACGCCAAGGGCGGCATCAACGGAAGGCTGCTGGAAGTCATAATAAAGGATTCCGCGGCTTCGGCAGAAAAAGCGGTCTCCTTTACCAAGCAGCTTATCGAGGAAGACCAGGTCTCCCTCATAATCGGTCCCACCACCAGCGGAGAGACCATGCAGATCAAGGACATATGTGAAAAAGCCGGGGTTCCCCTGCTTTCCTGCGCCGCAGCGGAACAAATTGTCAATCCCGTTGCAAAGTACGTGTTCAAGACACCGCAGAACGATTCCTTCGTCGTGCAGTGGATCTACAAGACCATGAACGAAATGGGCATATCCAATATCGGTGTTGTCGTTGCAAACACAGGTTTCGGCAACGCAGGCAAAGGCCAGCTTGAAAAATACGCACCCGACTTCAACATTAAAATTAAAATTGCGGAAACCTACGACGCCAATGCCACGGACCTGACGGCGCTCATGGCCAAGGTTCAGGCTGCGGATATACAGGCGGTAGTCAACTGGTCCATCGTACCTGCCCAGTCCATCGTCATAAAAAACATGCGCCAGCTCGGAATGAAACAGACCCTTTTCCAGAGCCACGGCTTCGGCAACATCAAGTACGTCGAGGCAGCGGGAGAAGCGGCGGAAGGCGTTATCTTCCCCTGCGGCAGACTCCTTATCGCTAACGAACTGCCGGACAGCAATCCCCAGAAGGCCCTGCTCGTCAAATATAAAAATGATTATGAGTCAAAGTACGGCGAGGATGTAAGCACCTTCGGCGGGCATGCCTACGATGCATTTGCCATTGCCGTAAAAGCTATTCAGATTGCAGGTTCCGATCGGGCCAAACTCCGGGACGCCATCGAATCGATAACGAATTTCGCCGGTACCGCCGGTATATTCAATTTCTCGGCAACGGACCATAATGGTCTGGATATGAATTCCGTGGAAATGCTGACCGT
>SPDA01000591.1 GCA_004525155.1 Spirochaetales bacterium | reverse complement strand
GGGCGGCCATGGGGGCAAACCTCACCTCGCCGCGGACCCCATAGTGGCTGCGGGCAGTCTTATAACGGCTCTGCAGACCATAGTCTCGAGAAACATCAATCCATTCTCCTCGGCGGTTGTTTCCATTTGCTCGGTTCACGGTGGGGAAGCCGACAAGTTATCCCCTGCTGTGTGACTCTCCGCGGGACCATCCGGTATTTTGACATGGCTTTGCTCGAAAAAGTGAAACAGAGGATGTCGGAGATCTGCGCGGGTATAAGCGGGACTTTCGGGGTTGCCTGCGGCGCGGAGTTTGTAAGCGGGTATATTCCCCTTGTGAACGATGCCGGCATGGTTGCTGCCGCCCGCGGCGCCATTACCGCAGGCCGAGGGAAGAATGCCTGGAAAGATGAAGTTTCCCCGACTATGGGGGCCGAGGATTTTGCCTATTATCTGCAAAAGGCCCCGGGTTCCTTTCTCTTCCTGGGCCTCGGAGAGAACTGGAAAAATCTTCACCATCCCGAGTTTGATTTCAATGACAGCGTACTGGCCGCCGGGATTTCCGCATTGTGCAGTCTCGCCTTCCATTTTCTCGCCGCGTACGGGTAAGGCATGAGGATACGAATCATCATAACCGGCGGGACCTTTGACAAGCAGTACGACGCTGTCAGGGGAGTGCTGACCTTCAAGGATACCCACCTGCCGGAAATACTTTCCCGGGTGCGGCTTACGGTACCCGTGGAAATGGAGATTAACCAGCTTATAGACAGCCTGGACATGCAGGACGAAAACCGCCGCCGCATCCTTGCCTCCTGCGAAGCCTGTGCCGAGACACGCCTCATAATTACCCACGGCACGGACACCATGGTTAAAACCGCCCAATATATCGGCGCCGCGGGCCTGAACAAGACCATCGTGCTCACGGGCGCCATGGTGCCTTTTACCGTGGCCGGCTCCGACGCGATGTTCAACCTGGGCTGCGCCTTTTCTGCGGTCCAGGTTCTGCCCGTCGGTGTTTATCTGGCCATGAACGGACGCATTTTTACCTGGGACAATGTGATTAAGGACAGGGAAGAGGGTATGTTCAGGACTGTCTCCTGACGGTATGCGCCAGCTGCATAAAAGCGGGAAGCGTATGATGGTAAAAGGCCTTGTAACCCGCGCATAACAGGCTTTTTTCCGGTGCGGCGGCAGTATCCCTGCCGCGGTGTTTGACGCAGTCTCCGGCGCAGATTTTCCAATACGGGCAGCCGGCACATTCGGCCCTTGCCGCAAGTTTCAAGGCTCCGAAGGCGGCATAGAGAGGCGAACTCCGCATCTCCTCCCAGGAATGGGTAAGGATGTTTCCCAGCTTCAATTCCGGCTTGACGAAAAAATCGCAGGGATACACATCGCCGTTATGTTCCACAACCAGGTATTCACGGCAGTCGGTGCCGTGATCGCAGGAGACGGATCTGCCCTCCGCAAGAAGGTGCAGCACGGCGTCGAAGTTCCTGACCGAGACCCTGCGTCTCCATCGGACCTGCCATTCATCGAATACCGTATTCAGAAAAACGCCCCACTGGCCGGCGGTTATGCTCCAGGGCCGCAATCCCTCGGGGCTGAATTCAACGCAGGGTATGAATTGAAGATACCTCAGCCCAAGGTCTTCCACGAGGTGACGGAATACCTTGAGAGGCTGGTCCGCGTTGGCCGCGCTGACCAGGGTGAGGACGTTTACCTCGGCGCCTGCCTCCCGGAGGAGTTCGAGCCCCCGGATGACCTGGGTGTAGGTACCGGTTCCGCCGGAAGTTTTTCTGTACCTGTCGTGAAGGTCCCCGGGGCCGTCAACGGATATCCCGGTCAAAAAATTGAATTCCCTGAGGTGACGGGCAAGCTCAGGAGTAAGAAGGCTGCCGTTCGTCTGAAGGCCGTTGTGTACCCTGGCACCCTGCCTGCCGTGGGCCTGCTGAAGGCGCACTGCCTCTTTGAAGAAATCCGCGCCCATGAGCAGGGGTTCCCCGCCCTGCCATCCGAAACTGCAGACCGGCTGTCCGGTTTCCATATAAGAACGTATCAGGGTTTCAAGAACCTCCGGCGTCATCCTCGGTGTTTTTACCCGGGGATAGAGATTTTTTTTGCACAGGTAGAAACAATATTCACAGGTAAAATTGCAGTCTGCGGAGGCCGGTTTTATAAGCAGTGAAAAGGGACCTGTTTTCATGGTTCTGCGGGGATTATAACTGAAAATTATACTCCCTGCCATCGATGGTTGTCCTGTAATCCATGGCTGACGGCCAGAGCGGTGGAAGTAATTCCTCCTCCCAGCGGTTCAGCATGCAGGCAAGGTCCACTACGATTTCCGGGTACCGGTCCGCAAGATTATGCTTTTCCTCCCAATCCTCTGCCAGATTGTAGAGCTC
>SPDA01000486.1 GCA_004525155.1 Spirochaetales bacterium | reverse complement strand
GTGGACGCCCTGCCGGTGCTCATAAACCATCATACGGGCAGGATTCACACGCACTTCATACAGACCGGTACGGCCACGGGAAGACTCTCCAGCCGGGACCCGAATCTGCAGAATATACCAATCAAGACTGAAGAAGGCAGAAAAATCCGGAGCGCCTTTGTGGCGGAAAAAGGGATGGTTTTCGTGAGCGCCGACTATTCCCAGATAGAACTCGTGGTACTGGCCCATCTTTCGCGGGACCCTTCCCTGTGCGAGGCCTTTGCCGAAGGAAAGGACGTCCACAGCCGGACCGGCTCCCTCATTTTCGGAATACCGCCGGAAGAGGTAACACAGGAACAGCGGCGCATCGCCAAGGTCATCAATTTCGGTATCATGTACGGCATGTCCGCCTTCAGACTTGCCGGGGAACTTTCCATTCCCCGAAGCACCGCGGCAAAATTCATAGAAACCTATTTTGAAAAATACAGCGGCATAAAATCCTTTATTGCGGAAATCGTTAAAGAAGCGGAAAAAACGGGATTAGTCACCACCATCCTGGGCAGGGAACGGAAAATTTTCGGCATAACGAGCCGGAACAAGACGGAGAAGATGGCAGCGGAACGAATCGCGGTCAATACTCCCATCCAGGGTTCCGCCGCGGACATCGTGAAGCTGGCGATGATAAAAGTTAACGCTGCCCTGAAGAGGGCGGTCCCGGAAGCGCGCCTTCTGCTGCAGGTGCATGACGAGCTCATCTACGAAGTTCCCGAACCTTCCGCAGCGAAGGCTGCCGAAATCATCCGCGGGGAGATGGAGAAAGCTCTGCCGATGACCATACCCCTACGGGTCTCCGTGGAAACGGGTTCAAGCTGGGGAGATCTGCACTGACTATGGTTCTGGGTGTCGCCGGCAGGTACTGCGCCGGCAAGGACGCGGTACTTTCGATACTTAAAAACAAGGGGTTTTCCGAAATCAATATGGACGCCCTGGGCCACAAGGCCCTCGAAGAAAAAAAAGAAATTATCCTTGAACATTTCGGCCCTTCCATTTTCAATGCCCGGGGCGAAATAGACAGGAAGGCCCTGGGAAAAATTGTCTTCTCGGATCCGTTTGAACTGAAAACCCTGGAAAGTATCGTACACCCCTGGATGTACGGGCAGACCGAGCAGATCCTCCGCACGGGAACGGCATCAAAATGGGTCATCAACGCCGCCCTTCTCTTCCATATGAATCTCGACAGGCTCTGTGACGCGGTTTTATGGGTTACCGCTCCCCTGTTCGTACGCATAAGGCGGGGGCTCCGGAGGGATAAGCTGAGTATCCGGGTTATCCTTAAAAGAATTTGGGCTCAGCGGGGTTTAAAACCTCAAAATTCAGGAAATCATGTCGATATATATAGAGTAGAAAACCGGGGAACCAGGGAGGCCCTCGAAAGGCGGATCAGGTCCCTGTTAAAGGCTAAAGGACTGTAACGAATGGAACAGAAAAAAATTCTCTGGATAATTTTTTCGGTAATTCTCCTGGTCGTGGTAGTGGTCGGAGCCGGATTTATCTGGTTTTTCCCCAACGGCAGCAGAAAAGGCGGTACCGGTGTAACGCAGACAAAAGGCGGTCAGGGCAAGGAAGTTCTGGATCCGGTCGAATGGGTCCGGAAAAACCAGGAATACCCCGGTCTGGATACCGCGAAAGATCAGGGTTCATCCACCGGCGAAGACTTCATTATCGTTTACGGTGAGAATGATACAGAAAAAGCCGCGGAACCCGGCGCCGGGACGCAGGGAAAAACCGCCGAACCGGATGCATCCAGGCCCGCAGCTCAGGAAAAACCCCTACCCTCCGTAAAACCGGAAACGGCGAAACCGGCAGCAGCCCCGCTGAAGGAAACGGTAAAGACCGCAGTGAAACCTAAATCCGTACAGCCCAAAACTGTCAGGGTTGAGGAATACTGGATACAGACAGGTTCCTATACCAGCAAGACCAGGGCGGAGGAAGTGAAGGACCTGCTTTCGGAAAAAGGCCTGGCCTCGAAAATAAGTTCAAAACTGGTGGAAGATACAAATTACTTCCGCGTGCGTTTAGGTCCTTACACGAGCAAGCCTGAGGCAGAGAAATTCCTCGAATGGATAAAGGCCCTGCAGGGTTTTGACGGAAGCTACATCTCTCTTGTTTACACAACCAGGGAAGTCCAGTAGAATAGCCCTCCAGTAGGGGCTTACATGCGAGTGATGAGACATCTTCCCGATACCAGGCTTCTTGCATCCCGGCACAGGTTGATCGAGTCGGTACCGGTCCTGTTAAAGCGTCTGGCACCCGGTAAAACACCCTTTGTCGTATGCGACGAACATACCTGGGATGCAGCAGGTTCGCGGCTGCAGGAAATTCTCGCAGCCGCCGGTGCTCCCCGGCCGGCCCAGCCTCTAAAGTTAACCTCCCCGGAAGATGACTACAAGTTCGCTGAAAAAGTGGCAGTCTCCATATCAGCCGCGGGCACAAACCCGGAAGATGTAATTCCCCTGGCTGTGGGCTCGGGCACCATAACGGATGTGGTCCGCCTCGGCTCATTCCTCGCTGGTATCCGGTTCATTTCCATACCCACGGCTCCCTCCATGGACGGGTATGCCTCCGCCGGATCCCCTGTCATGAAAGATGGTTTCAAAAAAACAATCCAGTGCAGGGGTCCCCTTGCAGTACTCACCGATTTGGACATAGCCGCAGGCGCTCCGCGGCACCTGGCAGCAGCGGGTACGGGCGACCTTCTGGGAAAGATAACGGCCGGCGCGGATTGGCTTACAGCTCACCGTCTCGGCCTGGAACCTGTCGACAGGGGTGTTTTTACTTTTGTGCAGAAACCCGTACGAGGTCTCATCAAATATCTTCTCCGG
>SPDA01000342.1 GCA_004525155.1 Spirochaetales bacterium | reverse complement strand
TTTTTACATTCGTGAGTATTTTCACCCTGGCGGACATGCCGGCCTTCATGCGCTCATCCGGCACGGCCGGCTTCAGTTTAATTTCCACGGTCCGGGTCCGGGAATTAATTTCCGGATTTATCTCCGAAACGGAGGCATGAAAAACGGTTTCGGGGTACGCGTCCAGCTGGAACTGGGCCGCCTGGTTATTCTGAATGAAAGGCAGGTCCCGCTCCGGAACCTCGATCCGGATCTGGCTGTCCAGTTCCTGCCCGATTTTAACCACGGGCGTGTTGGGGGGTATGGTGGCGCCTTTCTGCACCGGAATGGAGGTGACAATGCCGGAAATCGTCGCGATAACCGCGCTGGGTTCGTACTGCATCCCCGGCTTGGACTGATCAATTTCCGCGACCAGCTTTCCCTTTTCCACCCGATCGCCCACGGATACCAGCACAGACAGAACCTTACCCATGACTTCGGAAACCACATCCACGCTTGATTTATAGATAACCACGCCGTTGGTATTTACATACGCCGTCAGCTCTCCTTCGGCGGCCGCGGTAACGCGGACAGGGTAAAGCTGGGTTCCTTTTATCCTGGGCGGAGGCAGGGTCTTCACGATGTTTACGGTTACGCCGTCCTCTACCAGACTGCTTCCCCCCGTTACGACCGAATCGCCGGGGGACAGTCCGGAAAGAACTTCCGCAATACCGTCTATCTGAATCCCTAAGGTAACGGGAGTGCCGTAGGCCGCAGAATCATCCTTTATCACGAAGACCTTATAGCCGTCCCCCGCCCGAACCAGGCAGTCTACGGGAACGAGCATGGCGCCGTAACTTATCCTGGTAAACAATTTTATTTTAGAAAACATACCGCCCTTAATACGAAAATCCGGGATTAATGGATCGATACGGATTTCCATGGTGCGGGATGACGAATCCACCACCGGATTTATGGCGGAAACTCTGCCCATAAACACGTCGTTCGGATAGGCGTCAAAACTGAGCTCCACCTCGGAGTTGTACCGGACGCTGCTGATGTACCGTTCGGGGACGAACGCTCTTATTTGGATATTCTCGACGCTGTTTACCGAAGCGAGGGGCGAACCCATGCTCACCGTATTGCCTACGGAAACCCGCAGGGAAGAAATTGTCCCGGTGATGGGCGCCTTTACGAGTGTTCGGGCGAGGGATGTTCCTGAGGCGGAGGGATCGATTTCCGCGATAACATCGTCCTTCACTACCTTCCTGCCGATGTCCATCCACAGCCCGGTTATGACACCGGATCTGTCGGACACGATATCCACATTCTTTTTGGAAATAACATCCCCGTTCAGTTTGATGTAATCCCTTATTTCTCCAGTTTCCACCTTGGTGACGCTCACCGCTACCGCCGTTTTCCCCAGTGTAATTCCCTGGTCCGCGAGTATTTTTTGTATGGCCGGCATCCGCTCCTCTTCGGGAAGTTTTTGCACTTCCTCCCGCTGATCCGGCTTAAGAAGCTGGAAAGCCTCAATCATTTCTTTAGGGGTTGGTCCGGCGCTGTCCGGCGCAGTCTTGTCCGGTGCGGCCTCTCCGCCCTGACTGACCCCCCGCGGAGGAGCGCCCTTCGCGCCTGACCCGACAATGCCGAAGTTTTGAAGTACAACGATAAGCAATAAAACCAATCCGGCTACGAGGGCCGCGGTAACGATAATTTTGATGACCTTGTTCATTTTACGACTCCTAATTCTTCAACACTGGCATTTAATGCGTATTCCAAATCCAGGAGGGAGGTAACGTATGTATATTCTTCCGTGATCACCTGTAATTTGGATTTTTTTAATTCAAGTTCGGCGTTCTGAACTTCAAGAAGTTCCCTGCTCCCCGCGTTATAAGCTTCCTCGGCGAGCATGTAGGCTTCCTCGGCGAGAGCCGTATTCGCTTTCAGGACGTCTATGGATTCCGATGATTTCTTCAATCGATTCACGATGTTGGCGATTTCCGCTTCCGCGTTCCGCAGCGTCTGGGTCAAACCGATTTCGGATTGACGGATGGAATCCTTCGTGTTTGCGATGGATGTCCATGTTCTGGACCCCGGAATCAGGCTGTCCAGCGGAATGCTTATGGTTACGCTGAAACCTCCGGTTCTCTGAGACCAATCGTTTTCAGGGTCCTCAAACCAGGCATCGGCAAAGGGATCCTTATTAAAGGAGGGGTCCATGGAATACCGAAGGCTTACGGTCGGCGTAAAGGACGCGTAATTTTGGCTGTTGAGATTACGGAGAGACTCGATGCTGTTGGCGAGCGTACGAACGTCGAACCTGCGCGCGGCATGAGCGTCGAACAGCTGCCCGGCGTCGAGATTGACAGGCTGCGCCTTTATTTCGCCGTCCAGCACTATTCCGTCCGCGGGGTCCAGGCCTATGAGCAGCTTGAAGGACCGGACAACTTCGCGGTACTGCGTTTCCATTTCGTTAAAATTCGGTTTCAGGTTTGCCCAGGCCACCTGGGCGCTCAGCATGGATAACCTGGGAACGTACCCGTTTTGATAATTGATCAGGGCCTGGTTATACCGGTTTTCCGCGCTTTTTATACTCTGCTCCATTATGGATATGTTTTCCTTAAGCAGCAAAATGTTGTAAAAGGCCTTCTGTACGTCTTTTTCCAGGGCCTTTTTGGCCTGTTCGAGTTTAATCGTTCCGGCCTGGTAAGCCAAAATGGAGCTTTGTATACCCGCGAAGAGCTGGGCGTTAAGGGCAAGGGTAGCGGTGAAGCCGGCGGACAAAGACCAGGTTATGGGGTCGTCGGGCAGTCCCATCGGGGATTGGTTAGGCCTGAAGAGGGACGCGTTTACGGATACTGCGGGCAAAAAATAACTCCAGACCGTATCCTGCGTCCGTTTTTTCTGGCCGACTGCCAGAACCTCGGAGCTCAAGCTGAGGTTGTTCTTAAGCGCAAGCTCTACTGCGGACTCGGCACTGACTTCAATGTCCTCCGCCTGCGTGTAAAAGCCTGACAGGAGGAATATACCCGCGAACAGAGGGAAATAGAAAATTTTTCTCATGTGTGCATCTTCTCCGGTAAAAAATCGTACAGCTCTATCATACTGAAATCAGGACATAATGCAATAAATAGAATATTAATAAAAAATAACATTTGTTTAGATTTTGCGGCAGCTTTTTAATATTATCAGAAGCATTTGACAAAGGGGCTCAGTTTAAGACTATGCCCTAGGACTCTGTTTTGATTTTACCTTCTGGGAGATGGAAGGCTCAATTAATCATCGCCAGCTGAACCGCCCCGGCTTTACCGGAGACAATAAAACTGTGGGGATTATGGTATGGGAAAGGGAAGCAGGTATTCTTTAGAAGTTAGGGACCGGTCGGTTCAAAGGGCAGGTAGGTAAGTATAAGGAAGATATCCGTTTGGCGATATCGCACTTTCTGGACTCGGTTAAGGACAACTTAATTCGCGGTCTCAAAGTGGAGACCCCGCTGGGCTTGTTCAAGACCTCGATACGGGGCAGCTTCTCCGGTTTAACCGAAGACTTCCGCCCTTTCGCGGAGACGAAAAACCATCAGCTGCGGGTCGCGTTTCTTCCCGGCAAAGCGCTGGAGGAGGACGTGGTATCAGGCATCGCTATCGAGAAGGTCCTTGAAAACGAGGTTCAGTATCCGAAGGTCTTCGAGATGCGGAATATCAGCTCCCCGGAGAACGGAATGTATGCGCCTTCTAACGTCCTGTCCTTCAGCGGCATAAACCTTAAAATAAACGCCGCCGAAGAGGACGAGGGGGTCTTCTGGACCAACACCC
>SPDA01000072.1 GCA_004525155.1 Spirochaetales bacterium | reverse complement strand
CAGATATTTAGCGTACAGGTTATCCCAATAGCTCTTTTCGCGGGGCTGGAAGTGCTTGACTTTTGACGAATTAAGGGAAAGAACCCTGCCTTCTTCAACAGACTTGATTTCTCCATTGGCATACAGCTGCATCAGCAAATTTCCCACCGAGGTTGTCTCTGTGGGCCCGGCAATAACAACAGAACCCATGGAATCCGCAGTCCACTGGCAGAGTCTTTCATTCTGGCTTCCTCCCCCGACCAGATGGATAATTTCAATCTTCTTCCCCGTAATTTTTTCAAGACACAGAAGACTATGGCGGAACTTGAGAACAAGGCTTTCATAAATACAGCGCGCAATCGCACCCACCGAGGGCAGTATATTCACTCCTCTTTTCCCGCAATATCTGATAATCTCAGCCTGCGTGTCAACTTTGGGATCGCCGAAAATCGGCTCATCCACGTCGATGAAAGCCCTGCCCGGTTCGGAAGAGTCGGATTCTTTAACAACTTCATCCCAGCTTATATCCCTTCCGGTTTCATGAATCCACTTCATCCTGCATTGCTGAATTATCCATAATCCGGTAATGTAATTTACCAGCATATTCCTTCCGCCGGCAACTGCATTGTTACCATAACCCAGATTATAAACCTCGTCGTTTATTATGGGTTTTTCTGTTTCGATTCCGCTGATGCACCAGGTCCCGAGACTGATAAACGCCCAGCTTTTATCGGTCCTGCCTATGGGAAGTCCCGTAACGGCGGAGGCTGTGTCATGACTGGCCACAGCGATAACAGGAACAATTGGAATATCAAGTTCTTCGCGCACCTGCTTTGAAACATGCCCGATTGTATCACCGGGGAAAATGATGTCCCGGAACAGATGTTCCGGAATTCCCAGTCTGGAAAACAGTTCTTTTTCCCAGGTCTTGGTGTTTTGATTGCAGACAAGGGCCATGGTAGCATCCGTATATTCGTTTACCGGGACCCCGGTAAGGAGATAATTCAATAAATCGGGCATCATCAGGAAACGATCGCCGGATTCGAGCTCCACTGCCCTGTCCTGGGTAAAGGCAAACAACTGGAATATGCCCATTATTTCATTCATGGACCCGGCTGATAACTGAAACAATTTTTTTCTCGGGAGAACCGTATACAGTTTCGGCGTGTATGCATGCCGTTTTTCATCCCGATAATTGACGGGATTTGACAGGAGCTTGCCGTTTTTATCGAGCAGCCCGAAATCACAGCCCCAGGTATCGATACCGAGGGAGCAGATGTCCTTATATTTTTTAAAAGCCGCCTGCAGGCCGATTTTAACCTCGGAGAACAGACGAAGAATATCCCAATACAGAGTACCGGCTGCGTGTACCGGACGGTTTTCGAACCTGTGTACGACCTCCATGGAGAAGGTGGAGCCGTCGCATTCCGCAACCATCGCTCTTCCGTTGCTCGCACCTAAATCAAAAACCAGATACTGCCTTTTTCCCGACATTTACAGGGCCCTCTGTTTTTTCGACATGTCAAACCATACGGCCGCAATAAGAACGAGGCCCTTTACAATCGTCTGCCAGAAAAAAGGCGCGTCCAGCAGGCTCATGCCGTTATCAAGGCTCGCCATAACTACCGCTCCGATGATGGCGCCCGGTACCGTGCCTATCCCGCCCATCAGGCTTGTCCCGCCTATTACGCAGGCGGCGATCGCGTCAAGTTCCGCGGAAGTGCCCGCGTTAATCGATGCTGAACTCAATCGGGATGTAAGGAATATTCCGGCCAGCGCGGCCATAAGTCCATTAATCACGAACACTATAAGGGTAATACGTTTTATATTGATACCGGCAAGCTTGCTAGCCAGGTTATTCCCGCCTATGGCATAAATTCTTCTTCCGAACACTGTTCTTGTAGAGAGATAGTTAAAAATTACAAAGAATAAC
This sequence comes from Spirochaetales bacterium, assembly GCA_004525155.1. Classification (GTDB taxonomy): domain Bacteria; phylum Spirochaetota; class Spirochaetia; order SPDA01; family SPDA01; genus SPDA01. The sequence continues at coordinate 6,046 of SPDA01000072.1, read as the reverse complement.
AGCAGAATTATTACAGGGTTCGGCACGCCGTGATACGCGTTCATCATGAATACAAAAACGAATACAATGACGATTATTACAAAACTTTTCAGAATCTCTCTCTGTATCGGAATCAGGGTAATATTATACTTCGCTTTTGACATCCTTCCTCTATACTGGAAAAAGAGGAAGGCGCCGATGGTAACGATTCCTATAATTATCCCCACATTTTTAGGAAGGAATTCCTTTCCGATGAGGCCGAAAAAAGGGCTGACCGGTCCGATGGTAATACCGTCCGTAATACCGGTAAGGATACCCCGGAAGATGAGAAGTCCTGCCATGGTGACGATGAAGGATGGAACATTCCTGTAGGCAATCCAGAAACCGTTCCAAAGGCCAAGGGCCAGGCCCGTAAGTATTGTGAGGGCAATGGCGACCCCCGGCGGCATACTATTCCAGACATTCATCATTGCGAGTATTCCGCCGCAGAGCCCCGCCATCGAACCAACCGACAGGTCTATCTGCCCCAGGATGATCACCAGAACCATGCCAAGCGCAAGGATCGCCGTGAAAACTGATTGCCGGAACATATTACTCATATTCCGCGGAGTAAGAAAGGTTCCCCTCGAAAAGGCAGTGAAAATAATCCAGATAGCCAGCAGCGCAAAGACCATCATGTATGTCCGCACATCAAAAACGGCTATTTTTGTTTTTTTATTCAATTCACTTTTCATTTGCTTCTATCCCCGTCCCTGTTGCACAAATCATAATTTCCTCTTGAGTAATAATTTTCTCCCGGTTATCGAATTCACCGGTTATCACGCCCCGGCACATTACAAGAATACGATCACACATGCCGAGAATTTCCGGCAGTTCGGAAGAAACCATGATAATCGCCACGCCTGATTGCACCAGGCTGCCCATAATCTGGTAAATTTCATGCTTCGCCCCGACATCAATTCCGCGCGTGGGCTCGTCAAGGATCAGTACCGAAACGCCTTTCATCAGGCTTCGGGCCAGGAGCACCTTCTGCTGGTTTCCGCCGCTCAAATTTATTATTTTGGCGTCGAGCGAAGACATTTTTACATTCAAAGCCTGAACGCTTTTTAAAACCGAATGAACTTCCCTGTTTTCATCGATGGCCAGGAAGGAACTGAAATGTTCCAGATGAGATAAGGATGTATTTTCCTTAACGTTCATCGTATGAATTATACCGAGGCCTTTTCTGTCTTCGGTTACGTAGGCAATTCCTTCCTTCAATCCTGCTCCCGGCGAGTTTATGGTTTTTTTCGAACCGGCTATATAGATGTCGCCGGAGACAGTTCCCATTTTATTTCCGAATATGCTGCTCATGAGTTCCGTACGGCCCGCACCTATCAACCCGAATATTCCGAGTATCTCACCGCGTTTGACATGAAAACCGGCATCTTTAACTATGTATTTGGATGTGGATGGATTAACGACCGAGAAATTTTTTACTTCAAGAACGGTCTCACCTTTTTCGCATTCAATTTTTGGAAACAACTCCTTTATTTCCCTTCCGACCATGAGCCTCACAATTTCCTTTTTTGTAAGATCTGCTTTTTCAGCACATCCTACTGTCTGGCCGTCCCGGAAAACGGTAACTCTATCGGCTATCTCCATTACTTCATCAATTTTATGCGAAATGTAAATACTGGCGATATCCTGCTTTTTTAAATTGCGTAAAAGTTTTAAAAGCAGTTCGACCTCAAATTCAGTCAGAGAAGCAGTCGGTTCATCAAGAATGATTATTTTAATGTTCTCCAGCCTCAATATCCTGGCAATTTCGATCAGCTGCTGTTTTCCTATGCCCAGATCTTTTACTTTGGTGGTGGGACGAACATTTTCCATCTGGAGTTTATTGAGCCATTCATTGGTCTCGGAATACATGGCATTCCAGTTCATGTTGCCGAATTTCTGGATTTCATGGCCGATGAAAATATTCTCGGTTACAGACAGATCCTGATATAAATTCAGTTCCTGGTGAATGACGGCAATCCCGGCTTTTTCCGCCTCCCGGACAGTATTTAAAACGGTTTTTCCGCCGTCTATAAATATGTCGCCCGAGTAGAAAGCTGAAGGGAAGCGTCCGCTCAAAACATTTATGAACGTTGTTTTCCCTGCGCCATTTTCCCCGCAAAGAGCATGAATTTCACCTTTTTGCAGATCAAAGGAAACGTTGTCAAGAGCCCTGACGCCGGGAAAATCTTTTGTTATATTCTTCGCTTCTAACACATAATTCATTTGTTAAAACTCATTTTAAAAAAATGGGAGCTCTTTGCAAGAGCTCCCCGGAGATGAATTTTTATTTAAGGACGAGGAGGTCTGTCCTTTGCCGGAACATTTTTGTAAACATCATCATATGAATGGAAACCGTCTTTGATGACCAGATCAATCATGTTTGTTTTATCCACAGCATAAATATCCAGGTTGACCGAAGGTACATCCTTGAAGCCGTTTTTATACGTGGCATTTGTCTTTATTTCCTTTCCGCTGGCGATATTCACGGCAAATTCAATGGCCGCTTTCGCGAGCCTGGGAAGAGGCTTGTACACAGTCATGGTCTGGGTTCCCTCTACTATTCTCTGGCATGCCGCGATATCCGCGTCCTGCCCGGTGATGGGAATCTTGCCCGCCAGGCCCTGTTCGATCAGCGCCTGAATAGCGCCGTCCGCGGTGCTGTCGTTGGAGGCAAGAATTGCGTCCAGCTGGTTGTTGACTGCGGTAAGAACGTTTTCCGTCAGTTTCATTGCTTTTTCAGGAAGCCATCCTTCAGCCCACTGGTCGCCGATGACTTTAACGTCGCCGTTGTCGATATATTTCTGCAGTACCATCATCTGCCCTTCCCGGAACAATTTGGCATTGTTGTCCGTTTTATCCCCTGCCAAAAGGTAGTATCTGCCCTTGGGCACTTTCTTTAGAAGATAGGTAGCCTGAAGCTTGCCGACGCCGAGCATGTCGAAAGTGATGTAGTAGTCCAAATCGCTGTCTTCGATGATTCTATCGTAGGCGATAACCTTGACTCCATCCCTGTGCGCCGCTTCGACAGCCGGTGCCAAAACTTTTCCGTTTACAGGAATACAGACAAGAACATTGATGCCTTTCGTCAGCATATTTTCGATCTGCGACAGCTGAAGCTTTGCATCTCCGTCCGCAGAGTTGCTGTAAACTTTTGCACCCATGCTTTCCGCCTGCGCGACCATAAGGTCCATGTCCCGTTTCCAGCGCTCAAGCCGCAAGTCGCCAACAGAAACGCCTACGACGATCTGTTTACCCGCACTTGAAGCCTTTTTTTCGGATGCACCTTCGGCAAATATATTGCCTACAGTGAAACAGAAAAGAACCAGTAGTGCCGCTAAAGCAATTCTTTTTCCCATGTATCTAGCCTCCTGTTAATTATTAAAGGGTCTACGACCCTAAAGAGCCTTTTGTAATGAAATTATCCAAGTAAAACGAATTCGATATCCGCCGCCCGGCAGAATACTTTCAATTCTTCGACCCAGTTTCCATAGGTACCGTGAATGTGATTGCAATTGATTCCCTGGATAAAGGTTTCCATGTCGCAGTCGAAACGGCAGAATGCATGCGGCCAGTTGTCCTGCTCGATGGCTGCAAGTTTCTCGTCCTCCTCCGCCCCGAACGATACGAACTCGCCGTGAACAACGACGAGTTTGTAATGCGTGGTGCTTCCGCTCCGGGCCAGGCGTGCCAGCGTTACCTCTCCCGGTTTCGCGATATGATAAACAGATGCTCCGCCCGCAGGATAATAAAATCCCTCGGGCCTGAATTCCACATTCTTCAAATTCTCGATAGGATCCTTGCTCTTCCCGGCGAAATAGGTTGCATGAGCCCCGGAATTGCAGAGATCCCATATCTTTTTGTCATCATAATAGCTTCTGATATCCGCAAAAAGAACCGGCTGGCCGGTGATTAAATTGAAGATCTGCATTGTAAGGGCGGCATCCATATCCGCCTCGGTAGAACACACAATAGGATCGTGCGGTTCGCCGGCGGGGCCGTAATAGTCGTTAAGAACTGCCTCAGGGATATCGGAGGTGGCATAATGCTCGGTCAGTTCCCTCTGACCCTTGATCCCGCAGAAATCATAGCCGAATTCATCGCATAAGTCTGTCATGGCGTAGTACATGGCAAGGGAACGCTTTACAAGGTCCTCCGTACACTTCATGGTCGCATCATCTTTCGTCCAATGAATTTTCCGGACATGTTTCCTGCAGTAGGCCAGTGCTTTTTCCACCTTTGCCGGGTTTTCAAGCTCCAGCTCGGCGCGCCGCACAAGCTCCATCTGATCGACATGATCGACGTCTATACCGAATTTTTCCATCCACAGCGCAGGATCGGCTATGGCGGTATCGATTGACAGCGAGCGCCCGCCTACATTCACATAGGTTAAGCCTTTCATCCGGTTAAAAGCGGAAATACCGAGGATTGCGGCTTTCAGTTTTTCATAAATCTTTTTGTCCGTAAGTTCGCCGAATATTTTGAAAAACGGAATGCCTATCTGGTCAAGGGACCCGGCATTTGCCAGCATCCCGACCATGGCAGGATAACCGGGGTTAAGATTCGCGTATAATATGATGGGCTTGGGACAGAACTGGGCGGCAACGCGGGCAAAACCAGGCCATGCCCATACGCAGTAGTTGAAAATTACGCAATCGACATCCGCAGCCCTCATCATTTTGCCGTATTTTACCGCCAGCCTGTTCTGCCAGATTACTTCTTCCGCCGCCAGAACCTCGAAACCGTCATTTTCAAGATGGGTTTTTACTTTTTTCTGAAAATTCGCATTTACTGTTTCAAGGTCCTTTTTCAGGAATTCCCGCCCGTCGCCGAACGTAAGCACACCTATTTTGAACTTTTTAGCCATAACAACCTCTCCGGTACTTAAAATTCTGTATGAAAGATCACTTTGATAGAATATGTTAACTTTGAATCACTATGTTAAATAGATAACATATTTAAGCACGGTTTTTTCCTGCCGTCAATGATTATTTTGTAATTAACAGATCTTAATTATCCTTCCAGGCATATAGAAAAGGAGAACCCATCTTTTTTCTCAATTCTTTACCATTCAAATTAGGTATTGCCAATTTCAGACCAGGGTATATACTGTTTCCATGACCAAAAGCGGAATGAGATCCGCAAGCATACTTTTGGTACTCTTTATCGGAGTTGGGGCAGCAGCCCATGCCCAGGCAGGTTTCGGAGGCCCCTGGGGACATGAGCCCCGGCTTGAAGTCTTTGCGATGTTCGACAAGGATAATAACGGCAGGCTGAACGACCGGGAAATGCAGAGTGCCCGCAACCATGTCCGGGAACTCCGCGGGAACGAGTCCCTGCCTGAACACATAAGGTTTTACCTGCCTGTTACGCTCGGCCTGCTGGGTGACATCCGGAAAAGCGCCGCTTCCGCCCCTAAAGACAGGGCGGATCTCTACGATGAGAATACCTTCCGCACCCTGTACCTGCGGTTTTCCAGTCCCGGGTGGTTTGATGAACTGACGGATTTTTTCAATACGGACGTGGAAGTTCCCGCGAATCTTATTGTCGACGGAGAAGCGTATCCCGGTGTAGGGGTCCATTTCCGCGGAAGCTCGAGCTACTTCATGACGAGAAATTCGCCGAAGAAATCCTTCAATATTTCGATAGATTATGAGAAGGGCAGCCAGCGCCTGTACGGATACAGAACCCTGAACCTGTTAAACAACAATGCGGACCCCTCCTTCCTCCGCGAGGTGCTGTTTTCACGGATAAGCCACAGCTATATTCCGGCCCTTAAAGCCAACTTCGTGAAGCTCGTCATCAATGGTGAAAACTGGGGAGTGTACACCAGCGTGGAGCAGTTCAACAATGACTTTCTGTCTGAGTGGTTCGGAACGTCGGGAGGCGTCCGCTGGAAGATACCGCCCGGCCGCAGCGGTCCCGGAGCGCTCTTCTACAACGGTCCCGATCCGGAAGATTATAAAAGCAGCTTTGAGCTGCAGACAGACGACAGCCCCGGTGCCTGGTACAGTCTGATTGAACTTTG
>SPDA01000642.1 GCA_004525155.1 Spirochaetales bacterium | reverse complement strand
GACGCCCTGATACTCATTCTGGCAAGGCAGGAAATGGCGGCGGGACTCATCCTCAATCTCTCCACCTCGGGCAAGCTCAGCATGGTGCAGTCCATGGTGGCTGTCGCCACTACAACCATGTTTATTCCCTGTATGGCGAGCATAGCCGCCATTTTCAAGGAAACAAAAATAAAGACAGGTATTGTTATACTCTTAAGCATAAATATTTCCACGTATTTACTCGCGGGTATCTTTAACTGGATCTTAATCCTTATCTTCGGGAGGGGCTGACGCCGTGAAAACTGATGTCAACGAGGAATTTATCGAATTAATGTGGCTCCTCCGGGAAAAGGACATTACCCCGACGGTTGCAGAAATAATAAAGCACGGCACCATCAGGCAGCCGGAAAAAGTGCTGACGCTGCTCGAATCGGACGGTTTTATAACCCTGGACGGTCCAAAGATCCTGTTCACTCCTGCCGGGGAGGAGCGGGCGAGGCAACTCATCCGTTCGCACAGGATTGCGGAACGCCTCATCTACGACGTGCTGGGCGGTGAATTCGAGTCCGGCGCCTGCGAATTCGAGCACATAACAAACATCGGGCTGGTGGAAGCCATCTGCACCATGCTCGGCCACCCCAGGGAATGTCCTCACGGTTTTCCCATACCGGGGGGGGAATGCTGCAGTTCCTCGGCCGACACGGTCCGGCGTTCCGTCATTCCGTTGACCGATATGGACCCGGGTCAGTCCGGAATCGTGGCCTATGTTTATTCCAAAAACGATCAGCAGCTCCATATAATCGAAGGACTCCAGATAAAACCGGGAGCGGTCATCAAGCTCCATCAGAAACATCCCACTTTCGTCATCGAGGTGGAAGACGCGCACATTGCCCTGGACAACGATATTGCCGGCAACATACAGGTATGGCGCTCCACGCGCAAATTCGTGCCGGTAGAGCATAAACATGTTGACGGACAGGGAAGAAGATCCCGGCGCCGGCGCTCCTGATCCGGGTTTCCAATACATCAACCGATTGTACAGTTTGCCCGCATGTATTGCCAAATTCCCCAACCGCCTATACTATTCTTGCATGGAAGAAAAGCCTAAGGAGCAGTACGAACCCGGGGAACTGTCCAGAACCCGGTCGGCATTGGGTCCGCTTACAAAAGAAGAAGCCAGGCGCATGGCGGCCGTTCTCGGCGGGGATGTCGGCATCGAGCGCGGCGATGCGGGTGTCGAACAGAAATACCAGAACCTCGGCGAATCGGCCCGGCGTAAAACGGACCACTTCACAAAAAAAGTCAGCTTTACCGGACCCGGCGTTCCCGGCCGGGAAGTTCCCGGAGCTTCAGGAAAGAGTTCAGCCGCCTACTCTGGGAGCGGACGCGGTCTGGCCCGGGAAGATACAATCCCGCAGGGGAAAACCTCCGTACCCTACCGGGACAGGGTAAAAATAAATTTTCTGGCGGCCCGGAACGAGCACCGGATAAAAACGAAGGGCGCCGCCTTCTTAAGTCTCTTTTCCTTAATTCTGCCTGTCAAGGATAAGATAAATCCCGCTTTCATCGAAGAAGGGGACATACTGTTCTTCAAGCATATTGAAAACCTGGTCATATCCGTGCGCGGGCTCCTGGCGCTGAACAGAAAAAACAATGTCAAACCCATAACAAATTCATTTTATCTTGATATTCTCATGACAATCGCGGAATGGGACATTGAAACCCTCCACACCGAGCTGAATCACCTGCAGAGGAGCGCAGGAAACCTTCACGTCGAATCCTGCGCCGATCTGTGCAGGATTATATACATGCCCATGATGCGGCTTATAAATCTCGATCCGGTGCTCCACATCGGCAAGGCAGTCAGGCATGCATACGAATACGACATGGCGGGAATTCAGAAAAAAACCGAGGCGCACAACAGGATAAATAATTTCTACAGCGTGGCCGCGGCGGAAATCCCCTTTGTTTTCAAGGAACTCCGGTTCAGGCTGTACCCTCTTCTTTTGAAACTTTTAAACGGCGGCTTCTGCACATACGATTATTTTTTTAAACGGTATTTCCCGCAAATCCTGGGTTTTGTGGGACTCAAAGCGGAATCCATTATAGCGGATCTGCACGAGCCGGCAAAACCGTCAGCGGAAGCTCCCGAAAAAAAAGAAGCGGAGCTTGAAACCATACCCAGGGAAATGCCGGATGCGGTGCTGGAGGGTT
>SPDA01000646.1 GCA_004525155.1 Spirochaetales bacterium | reverse complement strand
GTCGTGGTGGACCCCCACAGGGCGGGGCATGAACTGCTTTATTACCCCGGTGAAACCAATTTTCTGCGGGCGCAGGTTCTCGTAGTCAATAAAATGGACAGCGCCGAACAGAAGAATATCGACACGCTTCTCGCCAACATCAAAGCCTGGAACCCCGGGGCAAAGGTGATAAAGGCAAATTCGAAGCTGATTCTCGACAACAGCGACGGTATCCGCGGGAAAAAAGTGCTTGTCATAGAGGACGGGCCCACATTGACCCATGGAGAAATGAAATACGGCGCAGGGATTGTTGCGGCGAAGCAATTCGGCGCTTCCGTGATAGTCGATCCGAGGCCCTGGACAACGGGAACCATTTCGGAAACTTTCAGAAAATATCCCGGCATCGGCACCCTGCTTCCCGCCATGGGTTACGGACCCGCACAGGTGAAAGACCTGGAGACCACGATTAACCGGACCGAATGCGACGCTGTCGTTATCGCCACGCCAATCGATCTGGGCAGGATAATGAAAATAAACAAACCAACCGTCCGGGTTCGGTACGAACTAGAGGAACTGGAAAAACCGGGGCTCGAGGAGATAATCCGGGAAAAATTCAGCTAGCTGCCGGGGCGCATTGACCTGCCTGACTTGTTTTTCCCTGCGGAGGGCATTATATTTTAACCAGGCGGTTTATTTCAGTTTTTTACCGGAAGATAAACCGAAAAATATAAGCATGGAAGGTTTATTCAAGAAGGCTCTCATTCTACGCAGACAGAAACAGCTTCTCAGCGTCATAAAAAGCAGGGGTACCTCGTCAATCGAGGGGTTGAATTTACCTGAAGGAGAGGGCAGGAAGATCCTCGCCGAGATCGATCGCGCGGTTTCCGGAAAAAAACTCCTGATAAATGATAAAACCTTCTCCTTTACATCGAAAAAAAAGAGTTTCGGACTTCCTCTCATTATCAATGCCTCCGCCGTTCTTGTTATAGCCGCCGGTGTGTTTATCTTTTCCCAATTTTTCAGGCTCCGTGAAGAATCAATTTTTACAGGAAGCAAAAGTAATGTTTCAACGGAAGGAATGCTTATCGAAAAGCTGAAAGAGGAGTCCCAGGCCAAAATCGCCGGTAAAGAAGCGGAAATTGCCGCTACCAGGGTAAAACTTGCGGATATCGCGGCGGAAAAAAACCAACTTGAACGCGATATCGACCGGCGGATCAGCGATCGTGAAGAAGAACTGCGGCGTTCCATTGAAGAGGAAATGGTCTCGGAACGCGTCAGGCTGGCAGGGGAAGGAAGGACCCAGGAGGATATCGACAAACTTCTGCGGGAAATGGAGAATGCCAGGGCAGCCGAATCCGCCAGGCAGCTCGAGGAATTCCGTCAGCAGGTCCTTCGGGAACTGGAGGAGAAAACAAATGCCATCGCACTTCTCACTGCCGAATATGAGCAGGTCCTTTCAAGACAGGAGAATGAACAGCAGCAGATAGAATCAGCGTTTCAGGACAGAGAGGCGGAGCTGACGGAAGAGCTCAGAACGCAGGAGGCGTCTCTCAGGCAGGAAACGTCAGTCTATGCGGAAAACCTTACACGGATCGAGAAGCAGCAGGAAAACAGGCAGCTCGTACTGGACCAAATCCGGTCATCCTACGAAAAAACCAACGGTTATCTCAAGGACCTTGATTATGCAAAAGCCCTGACCCAGCTGTCGTCTTTGGAGAACTATCTCCGTCAGCGCGGAATTGCGTCCCTTCCCTATATGCAGGACAGGCTGCAGGTTGAATTTTTCATCATCGATTCGCTCAGGAAACTCATCACCGGCGAGGCGGACAGGAGCGGGGAGAAAACGGCATCACTCGTTCAAACTGCTTCGGACATGACCGCCGTTTCCGGAATGGTTGAAGAGGCGGACTCTCTCTTCGAGAACGGCGAGATGGAAAAGGCAACGGAGCTGTATCTGGCGGCCCTGAATGAAATTCCGGACCTGAAAAAGAGCTATGCCCGCCTGCAGGAAATCGAGGAAATTTCCTTTCAACAGAGAAGGGAAACTCTCTCCAATCTTATCAGTACCGGTGACAATTTATACGGCACCGGCAACTATAACGCGTCTCTGCAGCAGTACGGGCAGGCCCTGGCGGTGCTGAAGGAGGACTCCGTTGATTTCAACCGGCTTATCGGCAGAATTTCCGAAGCCGGGTACAGAAT
>SPDA01000685.1 GCA_004525155.1 Spirochaetales bacterium | reverse complement strand
CTCGGTTACGGCGGTTTTCACCTAATCGAAGCCGCTTCGAAAGATGCCGCTAATCTGCTCAATACCTATCTCGATGCGGGCGGCAATTATATCGAGACCGCCGCCAGCTACGGTGACGGCATATCGGAAAGAAAAATCGGCGCTGCGGTAAGCGGGCGGCGGAAGGATTTCGTTCTCGCCACAAAAGTCATGGAACGGGACAGCGAATCGGCCGCGGCCCTCATCGATCGGAGTCTTAAGAATCTAAAGACCGACTGCGTGGACATCCTCTACATGCACGCCGTCCAGAATTTTACGGAACTCGACGAAATACTTGAAGATAACGGAGCTGTAGCCGCCGCCCTGGAAGCCAGGAAAGCCGGCAAGGTGAAATACATAGGTATTACCGGTCACGGCAGACAGCACTTCCTTTACCAGGCCATCAAGCGGTTTCCCTTTGACGTACTCATGACGGGGTTCAATTACCTGGACAGGTTCAATTATCCCGAAAACGAAGTGCTTGTGCTTACAGAAGCCCTGCGGCATAATATCGGCATTTTCGGCATGAAAGCCCTGGCGGACGGGTACCTGTACCGCTCCTGGCAAAGCGCTTTCCGATATGCCTTAAGCCTCCCCGTACACTGTCTCGTTGTCGGCATGGCAAACAGTGACCAGCTTGGAAAAGCGCTGGAAACCGTGAAAAATTTTGTGCCCATGACTGCGGAGGAAAAGGAAGAACTTTTTCTGCGGGCGCCGGAGCTCTCCGATTATGTCTGCCGCCAGTGCGGCAAGTGCAGGGAGAAGAATTTTGATCCGTCAAAAATATTCGCGCTGGAGGGCCTTTTCGACAGGCAGATGGACAGCATGCGGCCTGGTTCCCCGGCGGACTTCGCGCTCCAGGAAAGGCTCAAGAGCTGGTTTCAGCAGGATGAACTTGCCCGGGACGAATACGCCTCCCTGCCCTATGCCGTGGACCCCGGTGCGGACTATTCACGCCTGAACAGCCGCTGCCCCTACGGCATCGATCTGGACAGAAAACTTAAAATAGCTCACGGGAAGCTGGACAGGTCCGGGTATATCTATTAAGACGCCGGCTGAATAATCCTGCCGGGCTTCCCGTCCCGGAGAGGCTGCATGCCCCGGCAGGGTCTGACGCGCGAGGGCGCTGTCATTTGTAAGCGCTGCTTTTATTACGGTTTTCAGATAAGCCCGAGAGACTTTATTTTTGTTATGAGTTCGTCCTTTTCAATGGGTTTCGTTATGTATCCCTCGCACTGCGATTTGAATGCATCCATGATGTTTTTCGGATCGTTCAGCGCGGTTACCATGATGACTTTCACGCCGTCGCTCCCTCCAATCTCCTTCTGGGCCTCGAATTTCCGGATCTCCTTGAGAACCTGATGACCGTCCATCTTCGGCATCATGATGTCCAGACAAACAAGATCGTAAAGCGTGTTTTCCTTGTGGGCAAGGGTAAAGGCATACATGGCCTCCTCTCCGTCTATGGCTATGTCGCAGCTGCCGTAGGGAGTAAGCAGTGACTGGAGTATTTTCCTGGAAGCGAAATCATCCTCGACAATTAAAATCTTCATTGCTTACCTCTTAATCCTTCTTTCACCGCGTTCTCCGACTCCGATGAGGGCCCGGTTACGGGAATGACCTCGAATGCGGAATCGGGAGGCGGCCAGTTTACCGGAGCCGTCTCCGCAGGTTCCCGCCATGGTGGAACTCTGCCTCTGGCGCATTGATCCGGGCCATCCGCAATACGTACCGTTTTTGTAGTTATTGCCTCCGGAGGTTCGGTACCATGTTCAATCCCCTCTCCGGTTATAAAATGAAACCGTATCGAGACACCGGCTGCCCCCCCTGAAGGAGCAGGCAATACCGGATTGACGGCGCCCCGGATTTTATCCGATTATTTTTCATTGTCTGGGGTGTCATCCCGGCTGACCAGGGGATCAGTCGGACCTTCCTTTGAACTGTCAAGTGTGCAGAAATCATTACCCCGGGGGAAGACTAGAAACCGGT
>SPDA01000334.1 GCA_004525155.1 Spirochaetales bacterium | reverse complement strand
GTGAAACTCGCCGCCTGCGTCCGATACAGCTATGCCCTGGCCTGCTCTGGTAAAAAGAAAAGCTTCATGTTTGGGCGCGCTTGTCTCGAACTGTTCTACCGCCATGGCGTCCCTGAAGCTGACCGTGCCGTTGCAGTCGCAGACATAGGTGTTGTTCGAATCGATAACTTTCACAAAAAAGGTGGTGCCCCGGATGCCGGCGACCGCGGTCGGGGTCCGCACTTCCAGTTTATCGCTGCCGGCAATAGCTTCAAGTTTTGCAAAAATTCCCGAAAAAGTGCCGGACTTGAGATCGACGCGCTTGGAAAGCTCCCCGATACTGATTACAGCCACCGTGTTCTCGGAGAGCCGGATGATATTTTTTTCATTTAACACGATATCTGCCAGAGAACCCGGTCCGGTACGCACCTCCGAACCTTCCGAGATACTGCTGCCGAAATCCGCCGGTTTTCCGTTGATGGTTACGTCCCCCTCCAGGTACTGAACAATTCCCTGAATCTTTACAGCGGACGCCGCCTGTTTTTCACCGGTACCGCCGGCTGAAATTCCCTGAAGCGCCAGCACAAAAACAACTGCCGTTAAAACAATGAATTTTCCTTTTATCACGATATTACCCTGCCTCATATATCAATAGTAGCCTCTGAGCGCAGGGAAATCAAGATAAATATTGCGGTTTTCGGCAATATTACCGGCGGCGCAAGGCATCCGCGGCGCTCTGCCGGAAGGCCGATGCGCTTACGTATATCTTCCTTTTAATCCATGTAAAATACTTCTTTAAGCGGAACGCTGACCGGTGATTTGTCCGGGTTGGCATCCATGATGTCGGACATATACGACCACCATTTTTTAACTATTTCGGTCTTCCCGAGGTCCTGGGAGGAACCTTCGCCGGAAACTTTTTGAACGGCAAACAGGGTATCGGTTTCTTCATCGAGGAATATCGAATAATCGTAAATCCCGGCTTCGGAAATAAGTTTTTTAAGCTCCGGCCAGATTTCGTCATGCCGTTTTTTGTACTCCTTCGCGAATCCCGGTTTCAGTTTCATCTTGAACGCGAATCGTTCCATTGCGGTCTCCTTTTTTCGTCGATTTACTCATCTATTCTGTCCGGATAGAATGCATGCAGAGTTTCTTTTGTAATGATACGGGTATCCACATATGTATAGGGCGGTACCGCTTTGTTTGACAGCAGGGCACAGGCTGCCGGCAGAATATACCGGCCATAACGCTCCGGGAAATAACCGATCGAACCGTCGATACTGTCTTCCTCTATCTGGGCCCTGCCGATCTCGTCGCAGCTATGGGAAACGAGTATATGTCTGCCGGGCGCCCACATCCCCGCGCGTTTGAGCGCGGAAATAACGCCGGACATTGCCTCATGGTTTATGGTTGTAACGGTGAGGTGCCCGCACTCTCCGCATTTTGAAAGGGCCCTTGCCATGGATTCGCGCGCGGCTTCCGCGGTATTGGACAGGCAATCTTCCCGTATGACCTTTTCTTCAACCTCTTCGCCGAATGCGGCCGCCAGGGATGCGGCGAACCCTTCTGTACGGAACAGGTTTATTTCCGAACCAATAGAAAGCTGAATAAGTATAATCTTGTCAATTGCGGAAATTCCGCCCATTTTTTTCCGAATTTCATCCGCCGCAAAATCGCCTGCCATGATACCGGCCTGCCAGTTGTTCACTCCTACAAAAGGTGCCGCTGGAATGGGTGTTTCCAGGGCGAGAATGGGAATGTGATTCATATCCATTTTTGCCGCGATTATGTTGTTCATTTTCGCACTTAATTGGAATTCCACAAAAATATCCGGTTTAAGCTTTATTACAGCTTCCGCGTTTATTAGCGCTTTCCTTTCGTCATACTCATTGTCAAAGACATAAATGTTTTCCGGCGAAAATCCGGCCAATTTTGCATTCCGGTAAAAACTGCGCTCCACATCTATACAAAACGGTTCCGAAGCGAGACCGTTGGCAAATGCAATTTTCTTGCCCCTTCCCGGCTGACCGGTATACGTCTTTTCCCCTTCCGCATCTGTCCTCAGTGTATCGTAATATTCGTATGGGGAATTATGGAAAGCGTTTATTTTGACGGCCTGGACTGTTTTCTGAATCCGAACGTTGGCCCTGGTTATACCTTCAAGCATTGCATCATCAGCGCCGTCATCGGTTACAATTATATCCAAATCCTTTATCGCGGCAAAGGATACCAGAGACACGACTCCCCACCGGGATGATTCAACCATCCCGATGACCTGCCGCGCTTTACTTATGAACGTCTTTTTTACTTCCGCTTCCTCAACCCTGGCATCGGTAAGCCCCTGTTCCTCGGTCATTCCCCAGCAGCTTACGAATGCCTTTGTAATATGATGCTTATCAAGAAACCCATCGAGATTTCCGCCGGAAACAACGGCTGTTTCATTATTTACCTTGCCGCCGGTGAGATAAACGGTCAATTGGCCCAAAGCGGTAAGCCTGCTTGCAAGGGGTATGGAGTTGGTAAAAACCGTGAGGTGCTCCCTTTCGCCTAAATGTTCCGCAAGAGCCTTGGCGCAGGGTGTAGAATCGAGGAAGATGACATCGCCGTCATTCACGAGTTTCGCGGCTTCCTCGCCGATTAGTTCCGCGGATGATGAACCGGCGAATGCGGATTTAATCGAAAGCCTTTTTACCGAGGTGGCTTCCGCTATAGTCGCGCCGCCGTAACTTCGAATCACCAAACCCTGACGGGAAAGTTCATTCAAATCATTACGGATGGTAACCTCGGAAACATGAAAAATTCTGCTGAACTCTTTCGTGCTCAGACTTCCGCGTTTTTTCAATAGAAATAATATTTTCTCAAGCCGGTTATCCGGCAGTTTCATATTTGTCATGTCTTTCTCCACCTGTCGCCTATATCAGGCAACGGCGGCAGGTTCCGGGGAGATTTTCTTTTCGGTGATTTTTTTCCTTTCCTCGATAAGGGCATAGGCGATGAGAGATGCGATGAGGATAACACCTAGGGTAAAGTTGAAAATATTGCCGGAAAAATTGAGTAAGGTAAATCCTTTACGCAGCACTCCGATAATGAGTACGCCGATGAAAGTACCTTTAATACTACCGGCGCCTCCCATGATGGATGTCCCGCCAAGTACAACGGCGGTAATCACCTGAAGATTCAGATCGTTTCCGATACTTGTCTTTGCCGCGGATAATCTCCCCAGGTAAACCAGGGCGGCGAAAGCGCACATAAGACCCATCAGTGTATAAATGAACAGCAGGATGCGCTTTGTCTTTATACCGGAAAATATAACCACGTTTTCATTATACCCAATCCCTTTAAGATTTCTCCCGAGGGAACCTTTTACATAAAAAAGATTGAACAATAAAAACAAGACGAGAAAATAGAAAAACTGTATGGGAATAACACCGAAAATATCGATGGTCGAAATTTTCTTAAAGCCTTCCGGGAAACCGGCATACGAATTGGTTCCCGCGATTATCATGGAAATACCGCGGAACAGGTACATGGTGGCAAGAGTGGTAACCAACGGCGGAATCTTGGTTTTCGAAATGATGATGCCGTTGAAAAATCCGCAGACAATACCGGTCAGCATGGCCAGAACGACAGCCGCGAGCATACTCCCCGTACCGGCCAGAACGGCGCCGAAGACGATGGCGGACAACTGAAGATTGTACCCGACGGAGAGATCGATACCGCCGGTGGTGATAATAAACGTCATGGCCAGGGCCATGATGCCGATTTCCCCGATAATGGCGGTGACATCAAGGAGCACGTCTGGATAAAAGAATACAGGTTCCATAATTCCGAATACAAGAACGAGGCCCACCAAAACAATGAT
>SPDA01000197.1 GCA_004525155.1 Spirochaetales bacterium | reverse complement strand
GTATCCCCGCAGACCAGCCTGAAATCAGCGAGACAGGTTTCCGGTATCAGGCCGCCGCTCATCAGAGCTTCCACCTGCTGCACCGTTGTTTCACCCGGGGAGCAGACTGCCCTCTCCCCGGCCGCTTCCATCCGACCCACCTGGTGCATCCGTCCGACTATGGATCCGAGGCGCGCCCAGTCGCCGTCCGAGGTCACGTCGAAGGTCCGGCCTCCCCGGAGGGGAAATACGGAAAACAGTATGCCGCAGGCTTCCCCCAGGCTTGTCCTCCCTTCGGGCACAATCGGGGGTATGACGGGAATCTCATGTTCCCCGCATTGAAAGAGAAACCTGTGCTCCTCGAGAACGCAGCCGGCGCTCCAGCGCCCCGGCCGGTAAAATTTCACGACGTAGCGGCTGTTGTCCGCGGCCTGAAGTCCGTAGACCCGGTTCACATAACTGTTGTATGGCGTGATGACGCCGTTAAGGCGAATATTGAGGAACTGCTCCACGGAAGACATGATAATATCCGGTGAAAGCTCCTGAAAAGAAGGTGCGGCGTTCATGTCTGCGGCCTCCGGACCGTACGGTCCCTGTAAAACGGATCCAGGGGATAACAGCCCGAAACCAGCCCTTTCCGCGGCGCAGTGGTGCACTCGCTCAAGGTCCGGCAGATACGTTTGCGGTTGAGGGGTCTTCCCGCAAGCACATCCTCCGGCAGCCCGGGATAGGAAAGAACCATACGGCCCAGGCCGGCAAAGTCCGTCCTGCCTTCCCGCACCGAACGCTGGGCAGCGTGGGGCAGCCACTCCTGCAGGTAGGTGTAGGCGGAACCGATGACCGCCAGGTCCGGGAATTCCGCCTTGATCTCGGAGGTCACCCGCATCTGCCGGGCCACGCCGGCGAGCGGATCCTCCGGAGGAGCGTATCCGTCCGAGGGGGGGAAGAGGGCCGGCCGCTGGATGTGCGGATTGTAGTAGGGGCTGCCAGCCGTAACGCAGACAAGTTCCGTGCCGAGATCCCGAAGCATGCCGATAAGTTCGAAGACTTCGCCGAGACTGACAGTCTGCGGATTCTCCGGGTCCGCGCCGAAGGCGTAGGGATACTCTCCATCCTCCGGCCCGTGCAGACAGCGGCCTGTCCCGCCGGGCGCGTCGGGCCTGAAAGGGGGGAAGTCAAACGCCGAAAGACGCACACCGATCCGCAAGGCAGGCGCGTCGCGCTTAAGGCCCCTGATGATTTCCCGCATGAAACGGCTGCGGTTCCTGAGGTTTCCTCCGTAGGGCCCGGGCCTTGAAAACGCGGAGAGCAGTTCATGCCCGAGGTAACCGTGGCAGGCCTTCACATCGACGAAATCGAATCCCAGTTCGCCGGCGAGGGTCCCCGCTTTCACAAAATCCCCGATAAGGCCCTCGAGCTCCCCGTCGGTTATCAGGGGAAAATCGGGGGAAATCCCGAACAGCCTGTCCAGCAGCGGATGATGATAGGCGATTTTCGGCTCCGGCTTTTTATTGTCATCGGGACGGCAGAAACGGCCGGAGTGAGTCAGCTGAAGGCCTATAACCAAATCCGCAGTTTCACCGAAACGTTCCGCGTGTGCTTCCGCCAGAGCGCGGCGGAGCGATTCCATGCCTTTCATTGTTTCCGGGATCATCATCAGCTGTCTGGGATTGGCGCGGCCCTCATGCCTCACCGCCGCCGCCTCACCGCCGAAGATGAGTTTGGCGCCGCTCAAACCGAAATTTCTCCAGCGCCTTTCGGTAAGCTCCGTGGGCAGTCCGTCAGGCGTGCCGTCCCAGCCTTCCATGGGGAGAATGCAGAAACGGTTGCCGATGACGCGCGCCGGACCTGCGGGCGTCCCCCCGTGCGGAACTTTCGCAGCGAGCGTATAGGGCTGAGCCAGAGGCCCCCCCGGTGCTGGTTCGACAACGTCATCTATGGGAAGGTCCAGGCGGAGGGATGCGGCGTAGGCCCTGAAGGTCTCCGCATCCTTAAGCTGCGCGACGGGTTTGTAGTGCGGACGCGGACCCGCGGGGTTCTGCTGTATCATTTTTTTTCCTTTCAACTTATACCTTCCGGCCATGGTTCATCCAAGCCAGCGGTCAAACCAGGCAAAGGCCTCCTCCTGCATAGGTACATCGAATTTATGCGGCCCCCGGTGGATGGACAGGACAAAATTATCCGCAGCCCCGGTCTTTCTGTAGACCTCCCCGATCACGGCGGCCGCCGCCCTAGTTTCAGCAGGGGTGAAAAGCGGGTCGCTGTCCGTTCCAAGCACGAGGGCCGGTAAAGGAGCGTGCAGGGAGAGGATGTCAGGGAAATCCATGAGCCCGGCGAGTCCCGGGATATAGATCATCCAGGTGTGCGTGTAGCAGGTGTTGAGGACCAGGTCCTTCCAGGTGGTCATGAATCCCGCCGTTACGGAACAGCGGACACGGCCGTCCAGTCCAGCCAGATAATTGGTCCTTAAACCCCCGCCGGAAAGTCCGCAGCAGCCCATCCTCGAACTGTCAATGTCCGGCCGCGAACTGAGATAATCGAGAGCAAAGGTGTCTTCGGCAAAGACAAGGCCGGGCCAGGTCAGGCCGAGGGAAAAAAGGGACTTGGCAATAATGTCCTCATGCCTGGCGGCGAAGGCATCGTAGGCCTTGACCGCAGAAGCTGATTCACCGGAAGGTCCGGCGGAAGGAACATCGTACGCCGTGATAACGGCCCCGGGAAGGACATCCTCAGGAGTGAGTTCCTCAATGGTCAGGGGCGGCGACATCATCCTTTTCACCGTATACGCGGGCAGACAGGAAGCCAGAATTTTTCTGCTCTCGAAAGGAAAAGCATCGTGCACAAGCACGCCGTAC
Organism: Spirochaetales bacterium; assembly: GCA_004525155.1. Classification (GTDB taxonomy): domain Bacteria; phylum Spirochaetota; class Spirochaetia; order SPDA01; family SPDA01; genus SPDA01. The sequence goes on along the minus strand of SPDA01000197.1, from coordinate 2,458 downwards.
CCCCGCTTCGCGAGCTCGTTCGCCCAGGCGCGGCCTCCGTAATAGTGCTCCTGATGGGTCTGCATAAGCGGAGACTGGAATTCCCCTGCCCTTGCTATCTTCTGTTTTCCGTAATATTTTATGCCGCCGTGATCGTGAAAAGCCAGCACTCCGGGCAGGGGCCCCGTGGCGTTTTCTGGTTTCATAAACAAGGCCTCCATGGGCGGGCCGAAGGGAAGCTCAAAGGAAATCATCTCTATTTCGAGTCCGTCGTAACGGCAGGTGCCGGTTACCCGCGCCCCAGCCGCACCGCCGGCGCCGCTCGGGGCGGAATTCAGAACCGGCGGGGCAAGGAGCCGCAGGACTTCCCGGCGGGCAGTACTCCGCCATTCAGCGGCATCATGCCACCGGGGGTCCATAAAAGACAGGGCCCGGGGGCTGCTGCCGTAGACCTCCTGCGCCCAGGACCCGTAGGACCCGAGCATGTTGAGACCGGCGGAATTCATAAAATCTCCTCCTGGTTCGGATCCTGTTACAGCCTGGCCACGCTCAAACCCCCGTCCACGGTGAACACAGCACCGGTCGAGTAGGGAAAACTGTTCTCCGAAAGCGCCGCGACGGCCTTCCCCACATCTTCCGGCTTTCCCCACCTGGGTGTGAGGGCTATTCCCCCTTCAAGCAGTTTGTCGTATTTTTCACTTACTCCGGCGGTCATGTCCGTCGCGATAATGCCGGGCCTTATCTCATACACCCTTATGCCGTATTCCGCAAGCCGGACGGCCCAGAGTTTTGTCATCATGGAGAGGGCGGCCTTGCTCATGCAGTACTCGGCCCTGTTGACGCTGGCATAGACGGCACTTATGGAAGTGATGTTGATTATAAGAGGGGCCTCTTCATTATTATTTTTTACCTGTTCGATCATCACTCCGGCCACCAGCCGGGTAAGAAAAACCGGACCCCGCAGGTTGACGTTCATGACCTCGTCGAAACTTTCCGGCGTCAGCTGCAGTATGTCCCTGCGCTGCCTGGGCGCCATGCCCGCGTTGTTTACCAGCAGATCGATCCTGCCGGTCCTTTCCATGACCTCGCCGACGAGCCTTTCGTGGTTTCCGGTGTCCGCCACGTCCGCCTGTACGAGAAATCCGTCTCCCCCAGCTTTTTTCACAGACTCGAGGCAGGCTTCAGCGGAGCCTCTGTCGGAACGGTAATTGACCGCAATAGTCCAGCCCCGCCCGGCCAGGGCCCCGGCAATGCCCCTGCCTATTCCCCTGCCTGCGCCGGTAACCAGGGCAACTTTTCCGGTCATGCTTTCTCCAGTAAGCCAAGGGCCCTGTCCAGGGCTTCCACGAAAAAGTATTCTCCCCACATGACGCTCTCATCCACGCCAAGTCCTTTGGCACGGTGATACACCCCGTGTTTCAGAATGCCTTCCCAGCCTGCCGTTCCGTCGGCAAGGTAATCGGGACCCGTGAGTGTTTCTAGAATGCTGAAGGCTGCGCCGCGATATGCCTCAGCGGAGAGCGCATCCCGGGAAAGATCGGCCAGATTGAAAAAACCGCAGGCGGCAACTGCCGCGGCGGAACTGTCGTAGAGCAGGGGTGTTTCCCTGTCATCAAAATCGTTGGGCGGCACTCCGGCATCGGGGCCGCTGAAGCAGGTATTGGCAAGATAGAAACCCGCGCACCTGGCGGCGGTATCGTAGTAGGCGGGTTCGCCCGTCATCCCGCAGGCGGTACCGAAACCGTAAAGGGCCCAGGCAAGCCCCCGCGCCCAGGCGGAGTCCCCCCTAAGCCCCTGGTGCGTGGACTGGCGCAGGAACTCTCCCGTGGCAAGGTCGAAAATTCCCTCATGCGCCGTGCTGCCGTCGCCCCTCACCAGGAACCGCCGGGTGGTCCTGCAGTGAGTGTGGGCCCTGTTTAGAAGATCCGCGTCCCCCGTCTGCTGCGCTGCGTAGAACACGATGCCCACGTTCATCATGATGTCGATGAAGAGGGAATCCTCCGCCACGAAGGAACGGAGATAACCTCCCTTCTCCCTGAAGCGCAGTCCCATGGTCTGTCCCGCGGTTATGACAGTTTCGCGGACGGATTCGCCTCCGTACAGATCGTACCAGCGCTTCCAGGCGGACCAGAACAGGAAACCGAGATCGTGCACGCTCCTGTCCGTCCTGCGGTGTTCGATGAGCCGGGACTAATGCTCCGCCCTTTCCCACCACCCTCCCGTACGGCCTTCGAAGATCCACATCATGCCGCCGGGGAAGCCCTCGCACCAGTTGGTCCAGGATTCGCCCCCGTGTTTCCATTTCCCGCCTTTCGTGTAGATAGGAAAAAAATCGGGATGTTTGTCCGCGAGGTTCAGTACCTGGGCCTGGGCAAAGGCAAAGGCTTTCTTAAGGCGCGGTTTAAGGGCGCCGCGGCAGTTATCGGGATGTTCCATGCGCACCTTTCAGTTCCGCCTCAGCTTCCGCGGCGGTGAACAG
>SPDA01000430.1 GCA_004525155.1 Spirochaetales bacterium | reverse complement strand
TACTAGTTCACTCTTAACCGGTATAGTCTCTAATTCAGGTGGCATGAACACAGTACAAGCAGAGGAAAAACAGCGCTACAGGCTGGGGGATTTTGAAGGGCCTTTGGACCTTCTGCTCTTTCTCATTAAAAAGTCGGAAATAAACATCTACGACATCCCGATTGCCCGGATAACGGAGCAATATCTGGATTATCTGAGGTATGCCACGAAGATAGATCTGGATAATTTAACGGATTTTTACGTCATGTCCGCCACCCTGCTGTATATAAAGTCTAAAATGCTGCTTCCGGAAGACATAAACCTTGAAGACGAATATGATGATCCAAGAAGGGACCTCGTTGAGCGCCTGATCGAATACCAGAAGATTAAAGAATATTCAAAACTCATGGCGGAGCGGGAAAAGGAAACAGAATGGCGTATAGAACGCAATAAAAAGCAGCGAATCCTTCCTTTTCCGGAAAATGACGGATTGTGGGAAAGACTCGAGATTTGGGACATTCTGAAAACGTTCTCCTCCATTATTTCAACCCTGTCTTCTGAAAGGATAATCGATCTTTACGAGGAAGTGACGATAAACGAAAAAATAACTCTCATAACTGAGCTGCTCGATCGGAGAGGGGAATTCCTGTTCACTGATCTGATAATAAAATCGCAATCGATTATGGAAATAATCTGCTCCTTTCTCGCGGTTCTTGAATCCGTCAAATCGAAGAGAATTTCCATATTTCAGAATAAATTATTCGGAGACATACGCATTTCGCGGTATGAGTCCTGAAAAGGATAACTGTCATGGATATCAGCAAAGAAACAGCCCTGGTGGACGCGGTTCTTTTTCTGGAAAGCGAACCGGTTACAATACAAAATCTGCAGAAAATAACGGGGCTTCAGAAAGAAATTATTGAACTGGCTCTGGAAAATCTTAAGGATAATTACGGGAGTTCTTTGAAATCGGGCATGGAACTCATCGAGGTGAACAACGGTTACCAGCTGGTGCCGAAAGAGGAGTTGTGGGATGTGCTCAAGGAACGGTACGGTAAAAAAAATGAAAACCGTCTCTCCCGCGCGGCCCTCGAAACTCTTTCCATTATTGCCTATTCCCAGCCCGTGACCAGGGGAGAGGTGGAGGGCATCCGGGGGGTATCGGCTGACAACATGATCCGTTTTCTCCTCGGTAAAAACTTAATCCGGGAATTGGGGAAAAAGGATGTGCCGGGCAAACCGGTACAATACGGGACTACCGAGGAATTCCTCAAAGTGTTCCGTTTAAAGAGTATATCGGAACTGCCGAAACTTGACGACGTGGAACAGGAGCGGTTTGAACTGAATGGCTGAACACGAAGGTATCCGCCTGCACGTCTATCTTGCCCGCTGCGGTCTGGCGTCCCGCAGAAAATGCGAAGAAATGATTCTGGAGGGTCTCGTAAAGGTAGATGGAAAGGTAATCCGGCAAAAAGGCTTCAAGGTTATCGGAGAGGAATCGATAGTCTATAACGGCCGGGAAATGCGGCTTGAAAAAAACCTTGTTTATCTTGCGCTCCACAAGCCCGTTCGGTTCCTCTGTTCCTCCTTCGACAGCCAGAACAGACCGCTGGCATCGGGGCTGCTGCCGGATTCCGGCCGGGAGCGACTCTTCCATGTGGGGAGGCTGGATTTTATGTCCTCTGGTCTGATTTTCTACACGAACGATGGTGTATTTGCCAACAAGATAATGCATCCATCCTCCCGTGTTGAGAAGGAATACCTTGTGACTACAAGGGACCCTGTTACGAAGGAGGTCCTCGATGCCTTTGTCATGGGTGTCCCGATAGAGGGAGAAGTGTTTACCATAACATCCTTTAACCTGAAAAACCCCAATACCATGCATATTGTTCTGCAGGAGGGCAAAAACAGGGAAATACGGAAACTTTTTCAATATGCGCGCATCGGCGTGCGGAAAATCCACCGCGTACGCATAGGTCAGGTCAGACTCCTGGGACTGCCTCCGGGACAGTCGCGGCATCTGACTAAAAAAGAAATAGCTTCGTTTTACATGTAAGGAGGGGCCATGGTTGTAGCTATTGACGGACCTGCCGGCGCAGGAAAAAGTACGGTCGCCAGGGAATTGGCGCTTAAAACAGGCATGTTTTACCTTAATTCAGGTAATTTTTACAGGGCGGTCACCCTTGAGGTGCTCCGGAGGGGGGCGGATCCTAAGGATTCTGAGGCGATAACGAAAATCGCCGGGGAATGTTCATTATCGATTCGTCACGATAGACTGTTTTTAAACGGCGAAGACGTTGAAGACCTCCTTCATACGGATGCGGTGGACGCCTGGGTCGCCGAACATTCAGCAATAATTCCTGTCCGTCATGTTGTAAACGGACATTTGAGGAGGATTGCCAAGGACATGGACATCATCGTTGAGGGGCGGGATATAACAACCGTTGTTTTTCCGGACGCGGAAGTGAAGCTGTACCTCGACGCGAGTGTGGAAACAAGGGCCCGGAGAAGGCACGAGCAGGGTGTAAGCAGTCTCCAGTTTACAGAAATTCTTGAAAATATCAAAAAAAGGGACCATATCGACAGGAACAAGCCCCTTGGAAGCCTCAAGCAGGCTCCGGATTCCATTTACCTGGACACATCGGGCTTGACCATACATGAAGTTTGTGAGAAAGTACTAGAAAAAATAAGGCATAGTAAAAAATAGATTATACTGTAGGTTAGGGTTTATCATGGTAGAGAAAGTGAACATTGAAAACGGAGATACAGACCAGATTAGTCTTCAGGAGGAATATTTAAAGAATCTGGAATCCGTTGAAGAAGGACAGCTCATCGACGGCGAAGTTATAGCCGTCAACTCAGATTTTGTGTTTGTGGACGTAAAGTTAAAATCCGAAGGAAAAATCCCCATCAATGAATTCACTGAAGCGCCCAAACGAGGCGACACGGTGAGTGTCATTCTCCTGAACAAGGAAGGCAAAGAGGGGCAGGTTATCGTATCGAAGCTGCAGGCTGATACGAGGGTACTCTGGAAAAAAATCAGAAACGCCAAGCTGAATGATGAACCTGTCGACGGGCAGTTCATAAAAGTAATCAAGGGCGGTTTTGAAACGGACTTGGGCTGCGGAATAAGGGCTTTTACTCCTTTATCCAAAGCGGACGTGATG
>SPDA01000255.1 GCA_004525155.1 Spirochaetales bacterium | reverse complement strand
CTCTGCATTATGCCTCTGCTGACGGACATGTTCAAGCGGGTACCGTTGCCGGCATGTTCCGACGGACGCCTGAACACCATCTTGAACCCTTTAACAGTATCGATTATGTTTTCTCATGCGCATTACCGGCGGCAGATACCTGAACAGAACCGTCCTCTTTCCGAAAAGCGGACCCGGCGGCAGCATACGGCCTTCGATGGACAGGATGCGGCAGTCGATATTCAATATATTAGGCGACCTCTCGGGCTGCTCGTTTCTCGATTTGTTCGCCGGGTCAGGCATCATCGGTCTGGAGGCTGCATCCCGGGGCGCGGAACCGGTGGTACTCGTGGAAAAGGACAGGCATAAACGGGAGACCGTTCTCAAAAACCTGTCGTGGGTGGAAACGGACATTAAACTGTATTCGGTTCCGGCGGAATCCTTCGTCGCCCGCTGCACGGACCGGTTCAATATCATTTTTCTCGATCCACCATTCAGGTACGGTTATAAGGATGACCTGGTGCGCCGTATTCTCGACAGGAAACTGCTCAAGGAAGAGGGTCTGCTTTTAATCCACCACCCGAAACAGGAAGACTGGCCGGAGAGCTTTCCAGGCTGCCCGCGGAGGGACACCCGGCGTTACGGGCAGTCGGTTGTTGAAATCTATGCCTTTTCCGCTACGTGAAAGCGGCCCGGCTTATTTATCTATATGGGCAAGCCATCGCTCAAAACGGAAGGCAATCCCCGCGGGAGAGGTTTCGGAATCCGCATCTACCGGGTAATGCGGTGTTTTTTCTAATTCAAGCGCCGGTTTTGTTTGGCGGAAAGCTGACAAATCAGGAGAGGTGTTTTCGTTTTCATGCTTCATGAGACATTTTCCTTATAACCTAAATAATATCCCAGGATCCGCTTTTTTTCATTTACTTTTTAATAATTCTGGCGGCTGCGGCGCTTCGGAACAGGCGGAAGCCTTTAAACGGCCCCGAATCTCTGTTATAGTTCGTCAATGGATGGGAAGAGATGCCGCTGAAGAAAAAAAACCTGCTTCAGATACCCCGCGGAACGGAAAGCATTTCCCTGGAGGAAGCGCTGTTTCACCGGAGGGTCACGAGAAAGGTGGAGGACCTTTTTCTCGATCACGGGTATCTGCCGGCCCATGTCCCGGTTTTCGATTTCTTCGACATGTACCAGCCCCTCCTTCAGGGTCCCGCCGCGGACCGGGTATACCGGCTCATCGACCGGGAGGGCGACCTGCTCATGCTGCGCTCGGACCTGACCCTCTTTCTTGCGCGGCAAATGAGTCTTATCCTCACGAATGCGGATCTTCCAGTACGGGTCTACTATGCCGACACAATTCTGCGTCATGAAAGCAGGGAGGATATCTCCAAAAACGAATTTTTCCAGTCAGGCGCGGAACTGATAGGGCTGGAAGGCACTGAGGGCGATCTGGACATCCTGGGCCTGGCCATGAAGGTCTGCCAGCTTTTCGACATTCCGGACAGCGTCATCCATCTGGGCACCCGGGAACTGCTTCCCCCCTGTCTTCCCGGAGCGGACAGAACGTCAGTAAACGGTTTTGCGGAAGCCCTGGCTAGACGCAGCAGGGACGAAGTTACGGAAACCCTTACGAAACACCACTCCCCGGCAGCTGCGGCGAGGCTCGCGGAACTGCTGTTCTTTATCGGCCCGCCGGCAGAATTCGGGAGGCTTCTTGCCCGTGTTTCGAAGGGCGGCCATCCCGCTGACATAAGGCAGCCGCTTGCAAGTCTCAAACATCTGCTGGATAACCTTGGCAGGACCATGGATATGTCCGGCGTCAGGATAGATCTTTCGGAAGCGGGAAACCAGCCTTATCACACGGGTATGGCATTCCAGGCTTATATACCAGGGGCGGATTCAGCGGTTCTTTCCGGCGGAAGGTACGACAGCCTTCTTTCATCCTTCGGGTTTCCCGCCCCCTCCGTGGGATTCTCGGTGCTTCAGCGAAAAATTGAACCCTTTGTCAGGGACCGGAGGAAGATGGAACCATGAGTGACGCAGCGTCTTCAGCCCCCCTTACCATCGCCATACCCAAGGGCAGGCTCCAGGAAGAAACGGGAAAATTCCTCAAAACCGCAGGAATTAACCTGAAATTTACCGAGCGCAAGCTTACGGCGGCGGATCCGGAAGGGCGGTTCAGGGCCTTCCTGGTAAAGAACGAGGACCTGCCGACATATGTTCATCACAATATAGCGGGACTGGGCATCTGCGGCGAGGACGTAATGTATGAATCGGGATACCAGTTTTTTACCCTGCTGGAGCTGCCCTTCGGGAAAACGAGCATGTGCCTTTCCGGCTACGCCAGCGCCGGTTACCCCGGCGACGGGCACGGTGAAAAGAAGTCCCTGACGCTGGCAACGAAATTTACCCGGTTCGCGAGGGATTATTATCATACCAGAGGGACATCGGTATCCATTATCCGGCTTAAAGGCTCTGTGGAGCTGGCCCCGGTACTCGGCCTGGCGCCGTATATCGTGGATCTCGTGGAAACCGGCAGCACTCTCAAGGCGCACAATCTCGAAGTTCTGGAAAAACTCAAGGAAATCCGGGTATTCATGATCGCCAATCCGGCTTATTATAAAATCTATTATAAACGAATAAATGAACTCGTTTCACTGCTTGGCAGAGGAGGAAACCCATGAGCAGTCAGGTTATTTCGGTACACCGCGCAACAAAAGAAACGGACATAGCTCTCACCCTGGATTTGGTTAACCCGGCGCCCGTCTCTCTTTCCCTGGGGCTTCCTTTTTTCGAGCACCTGCTCCACGCCATGGCATTTCACGGCCGCATCGGCCTGACAGTCCACGCATTGGGCGACATCGAGGTGGATCCCCACCACCTGGTGGAGGACACTGGTCTTGTGCTGGGGGATGCGGTCCGTCAGCACATGACGGAACGGGGTCCCTGCGCGCGGTTTGGGCAGGCGCTAATCCCCATGGACGACGCCCTCTCGGAGGTCATTGTTGACGCTTCGGGCAGACCCTTTCTCGTTTACCAGGCAGAGTATCCCCAGGAAAAGGCCGGAGACTTCGACCTTTCCCTTCTCGGGGAATTCCTGACCGCCCTTGCCAACAGGGGCGGCCTTACCCTGCACTGCCTGTGCAGGTATGGAAGAAACGGCCATCACATGGCCGAAGCTCTTTTCAAGGCCCTGGGCAGGGCGCTTAACCAGGCGCTTACACCTGCTGGCGCGGCAGTGATTTCCACTAAGGGAGTATTGTGAACAGCCCGGCCGCAGAACTTGTAAGTTTTTCCACTGTTACGAAGGAAGACAGGAGGCTTCTTAAAAACCTTTGTCGACTTTCACTTGGAGCTTTACAGGGATGACCCGCAGTATGTTCCCCTTCTCAATTAGGAGTATCCCGGTTTCTCTCTCCTGGGCATGACAGGTTTCTTCGGCCAGTTCGAATGCGAAAACAACAGGGAGACTGCAGCGCTGCTGCTTTCCGCGGCCGAAACCTGGCTCAAGGGAAAAGGCATGACCCATATCCGGGGACCGCGGAATTTCCCCATCAACGAGGCGACTCCGGGCCTTCTGACCGAGGGTTTTTCATCCCGGCCCAACATCGTCCTGAAAACATGGAATCAGCGGTCCCTTGATGTGCGAAAAAGCGAAATGCTCGAGATTTACATCGAGGCGTGGTCCGGCAATTACGGCTTCATTCCCTTTTCGGAAACGGAGTTCTACAAAATCGTCGACGACATGATGCTCGTCATGGATAAAAACCTCTTTGTGTTCGCCTACATGAACGGCGAGCTCGCAGCCATGTTCGGCGGGATACCCAATATTTCCGAGAAAATTAAACCGTCCCGGCTTTTCAGACGTTTCGAACTTCTGCGGGCGGTGAAGATGATTCTCACGGCCAAAAAGGTTACGGGTTTCCGGCTCGGATATTTCGCGGTCCGTAAAAAATACCGGAACCTCGGCATCGAGGCCCTTCTTTTATGGAAACAACAACTCTATACCCAGAATAAAGGCTACGATTACTGCGACATGGGCTGGATTCTCGAAACCAACGAGCCCACTATACGACTGGTACGGATGATGAAAAACGTCAGGCCTTCCAAGACCTGTACCGTGTTCGAGAAACCCCTCTAGGGGACACTTCATATAATGCCGAGGGTCTCCTGACCGTTGTTCCGATGATTTCCAGGACCTGGTTCAGATCCGCCTCCGAAAGAATCGGCATGTAGGATGTGCGGATAAGGCAGCGGTCCGGCGGTACCGCCGGGGGCAGTACAGGATTGGCATAAACCCCCGCTTCGAAAAGAAGTTTCCAGAAACGCAGGGGCTTTTCGAAATTGCCGGTAACGATTGGCACAATGGCCGTTTCCGCGGTTCCCACGTCGAAGCCTAAAGCTTTAAACCCCGCGATCATCCTGGCTGCAATACCCAGCAGCCGCCTGACATGCTCCGGTTCGCTTTCGATTATTTCCAGCGATTTAAGCACAGCGGCAAGCGCACCCGGACAGTCTGCTTGTACATGCCGTTGGCAAGAAAAATCCCGCCGAGATTGGAGAGATAACCTGTGGAACAGACAAGGGCCGCTTCCCTGCCCGTAAACACGGCCAGTTTG
>SPDA01000653.1 GCA_004525155.1 Spirochaetales bacterium | reverse complement strand
TATTTAAGCGGTAGCGTTGAGCATGTCATCGACCATTCACCTACCTGTAACTGCCGTATTACCCTTCACCAGGTGGCACAGATAGCCAGCGTTATTGCCGCATACAGCAGGTTTAGAGAGGGAAAAGAATATGTAGAACCTGACGACTCCCTGGACCATGGATCGAACTTTCTGTATATGCTTCGGGGCGAAAAGCCTGAAAAAGATGAAGGACGCATGATGGATGCCTGTTTTGTGCTGCATGCCGAGCATGAATTTAATGCTTCCACTTTTACGGCGAGAGTCGTCGCCTCCACGTTATCAACCTGCTATTCAAGTATATCAGCGGCCATCGGAGCTCTCTATGGTTCCCTGCACGGCGGGGCAAATGAGCAGGTTTTAAAAATGCTTGAAGAAATAGGTTCTGTTGATAATGTTGAAGCGTGGGTAACCAAAACCCTCAATGAAAATAATAAAATCATGGGCATGGGCCACCGGCAGTATAAAGCCATGGATCCGCGGGCAGTGATAATGAAAAAATTTCTGGAAGATTTTTCCGGTAAAAAGAAAGATGATAAAAACTATAAAATGCTTGTTAAAATCAACGATATTGTCAGGGAATACATGGATAAAAAGGGAAAACCGATCTATCCGAATGTTGATTTTTATTCCGGGTCTCTCTATTCATTAATGGGAGTACCGGATGATCTGTTTACCCCCCTGTTTGCAGCGGCCCGGGTTGCGGGATGGCTTGCGCATATTCTCGAGCAGCGCAAGGATAACAGGCTTTTCAGGCCTGAATCGCTTTATGTAGGCCCGGATGAATTGACTTATGTGCCGATAGAGAGCAGAACGTAAGGGTAATCCGTATAAAAAACGCCCCCCGGTACCCGGGGGGCGTTTTTTTATTTGATTAAGCTGTCCGTCAGTTCAAGGGCTTTGTCTATCCTGGAAACCGCATCGTCCAGTTGTTCTCTGGTGATGATGAGCGGGGGAGCGATGAAGGCATAGTCCCACTTGGCGAAAATCCACAAACCCAGTTCGAAAAATTTCTTGGAGAGGGCAGCGGAAATGTTCTGTTTCCTGTCCGCAAAATCCGCAAGAGGAGCTCTCGTCTTCCTGTCCGAGGTGAACTCGATGCATGCCCAGAGGCCCTTGCAGCGCACATCTCCCACTGAGGGGTGCTTCTCTTTGAGCCCGAGCAGCAGCTTGTGCAGGTACTCGCCGTTTTCCGCCGATTTTTCGATGAGTTTCTCGCTTCTATACACCTCGATGTTCGCTATCGCCGCAGCGCAGGCAAGGGCGTGACCGGAGTAGGTAAGGCCGCTGGTAAAGGGATGGTTCTGGAAAAAATCCCAGATTTTTTTGTTCACCATCATGGCGCCCAGGGGGACATAGCCTGAGGTGATGCCCTTGGATGTGGTCATGATGTCCGGAACGATGTCGAAGTGCTCTATGGCGAACCATTTTCCGGCCCGGCCCCAGCCGCCCATGGTTTCGTCGATGACCAGGACAATGCCGTTCTCGTCGCAGAGCTGGCGGACTCCCTGCATGAAATTTTTCGGCGGGATGATGATGCCGTTGGTGCCGATAATCGGTTCCATGAAAATGGCGGCTATCGTTTTGGGGCCGTCCAGCATCACCTGTGTCTTTAACACTTCCAGGGTCTTGCGGCCGCATTCCTCATCGTCCCTGCTGCCGAAGGGGCAGTTATAGGGATAGGGGGTAAAAAATTTTACTACCCCGGGGATGCCGGGTTCCGCCGCCCAGCGTCTCGGATCGCCGGTCAGTGTGACTGCGCCGGAAGTGGCTCCATGGTAACCGCGCCAGCTGGAATAGATTTTGTGCCTGCCGGTGAACCAGCGGGAGGCCTTGATGGCGTTCTCGATGGCTTCCGCCCCGGCATTCGTGTAAAAAGTGTAATCCAGATCGCCTGGCGTTACTTCGGAAATCATCTTCCCGAGTACCGCCTTTGCTTCCGTACCGAAGGAAGGAGCGACGTAGGTAAGCTTTTCCATCTGCTTCTTCATGGCGTCCAGCACATGCTTGTTGCCATGGCCTATATTCACATTGAGCAGCCCGGAGCAGAAGTCGATATACTGCTTGCCGTCCGTGTCCCACATGTGGATTCCCTCTGCCCTGTC
>SPDA01000502.1 GCA_004525155.1 Spirochaetales bacterium | reverse complement strand
TACCTTTATAGAAAAGAAACTTATAAGTATTGCCAAGGCTTTTTCCAGGCAGGCGAAAATACTGATTCTCGATGAACCTACCGCCTCCCTCGACGAAAAGGGCAGGGCAATCCTGTTTAAAATAATAAAAAAGCATACGGAAAAGGGGCTCTCAGTCATTTACATTTCCCATAACCTCGGTGAAATTTTCGAAGTCTGCGACAGGGTAACCGTTTTTGTGGACGGAAAAAAGATCAGTACAAGCGCCGTAAAGGATGTTACCATGAACGACGTGGTCCGGCAGATGATCGGCCGATCGACCACCAGCCTCTACGCCAGGGCCCTTCAGCCCGCGGCAGCAACCGCGGAGCCTGCCTTACGGATTGAGGATTTTCACAAGGCCGGCGTTGTGGAGCATGTCTCTTTCGATGTGCGGAAGGGCGAGATTTTCGGTCTCGGCGGCCTGGTCGGTTCCGGCAGAACGGAGCTTGCGGGCATGATCTTCGGGCTGGATAAAAAGGATTCGGGCAGGGTCATTCTTCACGGGAAGGACGTGACGCCGGCAACTCCTTCGGATGCCATACGGAAAGGGATTGGATTTTTAACCGAGGACAGAAAATCCACCGGTCTTGTGATCAAGCGGCCCATATTCGAAAACATGAGTTTCGCGCGGTTCGCCAAGAACCCGACGGGGTTTATGAACCTGCCCAGGGAGCGGACGGATTCGGACCGGTTGTCCGGAGAGCTGGACATCAAGACGCCCTCCGTTCTTCAGCGGGTCATTAACTTAAGCGGCGGCAACCAGCAGAAAGTGGTGCTGGCCAAGTGGCTCTACGCGGAATCGGAAGTGCTCATCTTCGACGAACCCACCGTGGGCATCGATGTGGGAGCCAAGACCGAAATCTACCGGATGATGGACGACCTTGTTAAGCAGGGGAAAGTCATTATCATGATATCTTCCGACACGCCGGAGCTCGTAGCTGTGAGCGACAGGGTGGGCGTCATGCGGAACGGGCGCCTGGCAGCGGTGCTGGAAGGCGGCCAGAAAAATGCGGAAAATGTCCTGCGCTACGCGCTGGGCGTTGATGGAGAGGAATAAGAAACCATGAAAACAGCGGCAACAATCCAGACGGGAAAACGGCAGTCGAAAATTACCCAGTCTCTTGTACTGGTGGGTTTGATCATTCTGCTTTGTATCGTTTCGACCATCGTCAATCCCCGGTTTATAAATCCTAACAATATTATTAACATTTTTTCCCAGATCTCCATACTCGGTATAGTTGCCAGCGGCATAGGCATGCTCCTCATATCCGGGGAGATTGACATTTCCGCGGGAACCCAGATATCGCTCATGGGAGTGATCCTGTCCATGATAATACAGAAGTTGACCAAGCTTCCGGAAGGGAGCAACGCAGGCTGGCTTACGCCCTACGCCATCCCCCTGGCCGTAGTCGCCACCTTCGCGGCAGGGGCGCTCATGGGTTTCATAAACGGTATAACGGTCATAAAATCGAGGGCTGCCTCCTTTATCGTTACCCTCGGTTTCAGTTCCGTATATCATGGCGTAGCCCTCCTGGTAACCGGCGGCGCCTCCTACATACTTTACGGACAGTTCGAACTTCTAGGCAGGGGTAAGCTCTTCGGGTTTTTACCCGTCTCCATTCTGTTTTTTATCGGTTCCCTTGTCCTGGCTTTTATTATTCTTAAATATACCAAATACGGCAGGTTTCTCTATGCCTTAGGCGGCAACAAAAAGGCCGCCTACGTTTCGGGCATCAACACCACCAGGGTTACCCTGACAGCCTACATAACCGTGGGTCTTCTCAACGCCCTGGCCGCTCTCATTCTCATATCCCGGGTGGGCTCGGCCCTTTCCACTACGGGGGATGCCTACTCTCTCGATTCCCTGGCCTCTGTAATCGTGGGCGGCATAGCCCTTACCGGCGGCAGGGGCACTGCCTTAAGCATCTTCTTAGGGTGTGTTCTCATCGGCCTTATCGGCAACGCCCTGGTCATCATGAACGTAAACCCCTATCTGCGGGACGTGGTTATAGGCCTTATCATCATAGGCGCCGTGACCATAGGCCAGCTCATGCACGAGCGGGAATAACAGCTGAAACAACATATGGAGGAACCTATGGCGGAAACGAAAAAAAAAGCGTCAGCGAAACGGACGGCCGGAACGTTACGGGGCGCCGCTTCAAAGACAAAAAAACCGGAACAAAAAAAGATAGATCTGCTGTCGACGTTCAAGGGTTCGAGGTTCGAAGGATTTTTTCCCGAAGCCTGGGACTTGAAAAAGATTGACTGGTGCTGCAGCAGAAAACCGGAGGAAGTGTTTAAGAGAGAGAAGTGGTGGCACAGGGATTTCGTGCCGGTGAAGGCGGACACGCTCGATTCCTTCAACACCGTCATGGGTCACGAGATTGCCCTGCAGATAAAAGAAGCAAAAGAGGCGGGAAGGGACGTGGTGATGATCTGGTCCGTGGGTCCCATGGGCATGTACAGCTGGACCGTCGAATTCCTTAAACGGTGGAACATCGACTGCAAGCACGTGCATGGTTTCAACATGGACGAATGGAGCGACAGCAACGGCAACACCCTTCCCGCGGCGCACCCGGGAGCGTTCAGAAATGCCATGCAGTCGGCACTCTACGGTCCCTTGGGCAAATTGACGTCTCCCGAGAAACAGCGGCATTTTGCCACAAAGAAGGAACTGCCCAGGTACGCGGATCAGATTGGGGAACTGCGGTCGAAGGGTGCCAGGTTCGTGGTTGTCTACGGCATAGGC
>SPDA01000483.1 GCA_004525155.1 Spirochaetales bacterium | reverse complement strand
GCTGGCAGTCGCTTTCGCGGTGTTCGCCGGCGGCAAGCAGGAAAGCGGTTCAAAAGCTCCTGCGGCTGAACCGACCAAGGAGGCGCCCAAAACAACCGCGCCTGCCAAGGAAATCAAGAATCCGGATACGTTTGTCTATGCGGCCTACGGCGATATAGACAGTCTGGACCCTGCCAAGGCGTATGATAACGCTTCCGGCGGCGCAATCACCAATATCTACGACACGCTCATCGACTTCGCTTCCGGTTCCACCGAGAAGTTCGTTCCCGGCCTGGCGGCGGAAGTCCCGACTGCGGCCAACGGGCTCATCAGCAACGGCGGGAAAACCTACAAGTTCCCCATCCGCAAGAACGTCAAGTTCCACAGCGGCAATGCCCTCACCCCGGAAGGTGTCGCGTATTCTTTCAAACGGGCCTTGGTTACCGACCCCGACGGCGGCCCCATGTGGATGCTCTTCGAACCCCTGTTCGGCACCTACGGCTCCAGGGACGATGACGGCAACGTCATTCTAACCCTTGCGCAGCTCGACCAGGCCATCCAGGTGCAGGGCGACTCGGTCGTCTTCAACCTCAAGGCGCCCTTCTCTCCTTTCCTGTCGATTATCACCTACAATGCCATGTCAGTTATAGACAAGGATTTTGCCATCGCCCACGGCGCCTGGAATGGGACGCAGGCGGATATAGCCCGTATCAACATGCCCGAGGAAGGCAAGGAAACGCTCTATGATACTGCCAGCGGCACCGGCCCCTACAAGCTCGTGCGCTGGGAGAAGGGCGTGGAATCGGTGTATGAAAGAAATGAGGATTTCTGGGGACCCAAGCCCGCGCTCAAGAGGGCAATCACCAAGATAGTGGAAGAATGGTCTACGAGGAAACTCATGCTGCTCCAGGGCGACGCGGACTTTGTTGTGGTCGATCCCATGTATTATGAGGAAATGGACAAGGAAGCGGGCCTCAAGGTCTACAAGAAGCTCACCGAACTCAGCAACAGAGGCATCAACTTCAACATGAAGATAACCAGTACCGACAACCAGGCAATTGGGTCCGGCAAACTGGACGGCAAGGGTATTCCCATGGACTTTTTTGCCGACAAGGATGTCCGCCTCGGTTTCGCCTATGCCTTCGATTTTGATACCTACAACAAGGAAATCATCAAGGGCAACGGCATTCCCGCGCCTACCCCCATTTGTTCCGGACTTCCCTTCTTCAATCCCGCGCTTAAGCTCTATCCCTTCGATCTTAAAAAGGCCGAAGAGTATTTCAAAAAAGCCTGGGGCGGGAAAGTGTGGGCCAACGGTTTCGAGTTTGAAATGGAATTCAACACCGGCAACGAGGTGCGCGAGCAGACCCTCAAAATGCTTGCGGAAACCGTTATGTCCATCAACCCGAAGTTCAAGGTCAACGTGCGCGGCGTGGAATGGGCAACCTATGTGGATATGCAGCGCCAGAGAACCATGCCCGTATTCTACATCGGCTGGGGTGCGGACTATCCGGATCCCCACAACTTCGTGCAGCCCTACATGCATTCCACCGGTCTCTTCTCCGGCAGGACAGGCTATAACAACCCGGAAGTGGACAAACTTGTGGAAACTGGTGTTCTGGAAACGGATCAGACCAAGCGCAAGGCTATATATATGAGGCTCCAGGACATCTGGATGGAAGATACCATCGGTATCATGCTCCACCAGCCCGTCATTCAGCAGTACGCAAAAGACTGGCTTAAAGGCTATGTGTTCCATCCCATGGAGAACAGCCCCCCGGAATTCAAGCAGTTCAGCAAAGGTTATTAAGCCTTTATAAATCATAGCCCCGGTTAACTCCGGGGCTTTTTTTTAGCCGATTAAGCTTGACGGCTCAATTCAATTCCACCATAATATGTAATTACCTTAATTTTTAAACAGGGAGCATTAGATTGAGCCTTCTTAATTATATCATCCGAAGGCTGCTGTTCATGGTTCTCGTGCTGGTCGGTGTGAGTATTCTCGTTTTCGGCGTTCTCATGATGATACCGCCGGGCATGCGTGTGGCAGCCTATGTAACGAGCGAGAAAATTCCCCCTGGCCAGATAGATTCCATGATCAGGGCGTACGGACTGACCGATCCCGCGCCGGTGCAGTATTTCCGCTGGATGGGAAATCTGCTGCAGGGTAACCTCGGATTTTCTACCACTGCCGCGGCCCCTGTCATGGACGCATTTAAACAATTCTTTCCTGTCACCCTGGAACTGGTGTTGTACTCAACTCCTCTTATAATTCTTTTCGGGGTTTTCCTGGGCACCCAGGGCGCCATTAAAAAGGATAAGCCTACGGACCACGGCATCCGTGTATTTGCCATAATCGGGTACAGTCTGCCCACCTTCTGGCTGGGGCTGTTGCTGCTGATGTTTTTTTACGGGTACCTGGGTATTTTCCCGCCAGGTACCCTGTCCATCGAAATGAAGTACGTGGTTTTCAGTCCCGGCTGGCACGCCATAACGGGTATGTATTCCATAGACGGCATATTAAACTGGCGCTGGGACGTGGTTGTGGACTCGCTTTACCACCTGGCCCTGCCTGCCATCAACCTCGTCATTCTGGACAGCGCCCTCATCATGAGGCTCATGCGTTCTTCCATGCTCGAGTCTTTAGGCCAGGATTACATCCGCACGGCCCTGGCGAAAGGCGCGCCCCAGCGGGCAGTTTACAGGAAGCATGCCCGCAGAAATGCGTTATTGCCCGTGATAACCATTTCCGGCATTCTCTTCGCGAGTCTGCTGGCCGGTATGGTTATAACCGAGACCATCTTTGCGCGTAAAGGCATAGGCTGGTGGATGGCCAGGGCGGCGACTCAGCTCGATGTACCTGCCATCATGTTCAATGTCCTCTTCCTCGGGGTCGTGTTCGTCGTCGTCAACCTTATAG
>SPDA01000034.1 GCA_004525155.1 Spirochaetales bacterium | reverse complement strand
TTTCCGCCTCCGAAATAATCTTGTCCACTGCAAGCTGTCTGTCTTCCATGGACAAAAGATGAATATGTGAATCAATAAGGTTTTTAAAAGACATCATGGCAGTTATCGTAAATTTGTCTAAAATTACCTGAAATAACAAGGATGTTCAACCGGCCCTGTCTTGACACGGATATGCTTTTTTCTTCATTATCAATCAAACTACAGTCATTATCATTTCTAAAAACTTGGAGGGAATATATTAATATGGCAAAAATCAAGCAAATTTATTTTTTTGGAGGAGGTTCCGCCGAAGGTACCGCTAAAATGAAGGAACTACTCGGCGGGAAAGGCGCTAATCTGGCGGAAATGACAAACCTCGGTATACCGGTTCCTCCGGGATTCACTATTTCCACGGAAGTTTGCGGCTCCTATTACACTTCCGGAAAGAAAATCCCGAAAGAATTGGAACCGGAAGTGGACCAGCATCTCGCCAAACTGGAAAGCCTGATGAAAAAGAAACTCGGCGATAACGATGATCCGCTTCTTGTTTCAGTACGTTCCGGAGCCGCTGCCTCCATGCCCGGCATGATGGATACCATATTAAATCTCGGCCTTAACGACAAATCGGTGGAAGGTCTCGCGGCAAAATCGGGCAATCCGAGATTTGCCTGGGACGCGTACCGCCGTTTCATCAACATGTTCGGAAACGTGGTAAAGAATGTTCCCCACGAATCGTACGAGCACGCTCTTTCCAGCGTTAAGAAAAAGAAACATACAACCGAAGATACGGACCTCGACACGGATGATTTAAAGGAAGTGGTGCGGCTTTATAAGGAAGTTTATAAAAAAGTCACCAAACAGAATTTCCCCCAGTCACCCAAGGCCCAGCTCTGGGCGGCCATCACTGCGGTTTTTGACTCATGGAACAATGAGAAAGCCATAAAATACCGGACCATCAATAACATAAAGGGTCTTATTGGAACCGCCGTCAATGTGCAATCCATGGTTTTCGGCAATTTCGGGAACGATTCGGGGACAGGCGTCTGTTTTACAAGGGATCCGTCCACGGGGCAGAATTATTTTTACGGCGAATACCTCATGAATGCCCAGGGCGAGGATGTTGTTGCGGGTATCAGGACACCGCAGAAGCTCAGCACACTCGATAAGCACAATCCGGTTATCTATAAATCGCTTGTAAAATTCAAGGAACTTCTCGAAAAACATTACCGGGACATGCAGGACATCGAGTTTACCATTGAAAAAGGAAAACTCTTCATCCTGCAGACTAGAAACGCGAAGCGTACGGGAGCGGCCGCTATTAAATGCGCCGTTGACATGGCGGGTGAAAAACTCATTTCCATCGAAGAAGCGATTATGCGTGTCAGCCCGGACCAGCTGGACCAGGTCTTTCATCCCATGATCGATCCCAAGGCAAAGAAAACGGTCAAGGTCATCGCAAAGGGCTTAAACGCTTCTCCGGGAGCCGCCACGGGCCGTATCGTGTTTACCGCGGATGAGGCTGAAGCCTGGGTAAAAGCCGGTAAAAAGGTACTGCTGGTACGTAACGAGACATCTCCCGAGGATATCGGAGGCATGCATGTGGCGCAGGGCGTGCTTACCGCAACAGGCGGTATGACGAGCCATGCTGCCGTGGTTGCCAGGGGAATGGGTACTCCCTGCGTGGCCGGATGCAAGGAACTTCAAATTTCGGCCAAATCCCTTGAAATAAAGGGTACCGTGTACAAGGAAGGCGACGAGATAACCATCGACGGGACGACAGGCGAAGTATTTGCCGGGTCCCTCCCTCTTATCCAGCCGAAGCTGTCGAAAGAACTCCAGACTTTCCTCAAATGGACTGACCAGGTACGGCTCAAGGCAAAACGGCCCGGGATCAAGACCGATGGAATCGGAATCCGTACAAACGCGGATACGCCCGTAGACGCGAAACGGGCCAGATTTTTCGGAGCTGAAGGTATCGGTCTCTGCAGAACCGAACACATGTTTTTTGAAGAAGACAAGATTCGCATTTTCCGTGAAATGATTGTGGCGGAAAATGCTTCTGCCAGAAAGAAGGCCCTGAAAAAACTTCTGCCCCTGCAGAAAAAAGATTTCAAGGGTATTTTCAGGGAAATGAAGGGACTTCCCGTCACCATCCGGCTGCTGGATCCCCCGCTGCATGAATTTGTACCTAAAACAAAAGCAGAGGTAAAAGAGTTTGCCGCTGAAGTCGGACTCGATCCGCTGAAGCTTCAGGCCAAGATCGATTCACTTCATGAGTTCAACCCCATGCTCGGACACCGCGGCTGCAGATTAGGCATAACCTATCCGGAAATCTACGACATGCAGGTTGAGGCTATTATTTCTGCCGCCTGTGAAGTGGCGGCCGCGGGTGTAACCGTCATACCCGAAATCATGATTCCGCTGGTGGGTACGGCCAGGGAGCTGGAAATCCTTAAAATTAACGCGGTAAAAGTAATCGAAGAAACGCTGAAAAGGAAAAAAGCCAAGATAAAATATCTTATCGGGACCATGATAGAAATTCCGAGGGCGGCCCTGACTGCGGATGCGGTCGCTGTTCATGCGGATTTCTTTTCTTTCGGCACAAACGATCTCACCCAGATGACCCTCGGCTTTTCGAGGGACGACATCGGGTCCTTCCTGCCCCAGTATCTTACCGATGAGATATACAGCGAGGATCCTTTTGCCGCGATTGACCAGACCGGCGTGGGCGAGTTGATTAAAATCGGTATCGAGAAAGGCCGGAAAGTGAAACCTGAACTTAAAATCGGTATCTGCGGTGAACACGGCGGGGAGCCTTCTTCCATCGACTTCTGTTTCAAGACCGGGATGAATTATGTTTCCTGCTCACCTTTCAGGGTACCGATAGCCCGGCTGGCGGCTGCCCAGTCAGTCTTAAAAAGCAGAAAATAATGCGGATTAAGCAAGCCTGCCTTTGGCAGGCTTCTTTTTTTATGTAGAATAGGTCCATGGCAAGGAACCTTCCGCTGGCCCTTATCATTTTCTTGACATGTTCCAGCCTTCGGGCCCTCGAACCGGAACTTCTCTGGCGCTATGTAACAGCAGGCAGGGTAATCGCCCCGCCTGCGGTATTGGGCGACGGGAACACGGCCATTGTCATTTCGGAAGATAAAAGCATATACGCAATCGATTCAGCCGGCTCAAAAATCTGGATTCGTAATCTGGGTAAAAAACCTGCGCCATTTTTGTCAATCTCTCCGGATGACATTATCCATATCTGTTTTACGGACGGCACGCTGGCGGCCCTGAACAAAAAGGGGCGGGAAATCTGGCGGACTGATATCGGGGGCATACCCTATGTGAAACCGGCTTATAAAAGCGACGGCACCATGTTCATAAGCGCGGGCAGCACTCTTTACGGCCTTTCCCACAGGGGAAATGTCAAATGGATGGTTACCTTCCTTTATCCTGTACGGCAGCTGGAAACGGGCGCTGATGAGACAATCTACGTTCTGCTGGGGGACGGAACCTTTCAGGTTTACAGCCCCCTGGGCAGGATGCTGTGGAAAAAAGGTCCTGAGACAGGTATAGTTTCCTATGTTTCGGGCGGAGCCGGCAGCCTGTTTTGTCTTACTGCCTCGGGCGATTGCCTTGAATTTGACAGGGCCGGCAGCCTGATTGATCAAAAAAAACTTGCTGCAGGCAAAGGTGCCGTCCAATTTCTTAAACGGAAAAACGGTTTTGCCGTAATTTCATCCGCAAAACTTATGGCTTTTAACGGTGCCATGGAATTGGAATGGGACCACGCATTCGCCGGCGGCGGCCTTGGCTACGGCGTTTTCGACGATGAAGACCGGTACTACGGCCTTAATGCAGACGGGTCACTGTTTACAACCGCAGAGGAAGAAAAAGAATTCCAAATTTACAGCATGGAACCGGGAACAACCGCACCGGTGCTGTCTCAAAACGGCAGGTTGTATGTAGGCGGTAAGGACTGGATAGTATACGCATTTTCAGCGAATCCCGCCGTTGCGGGCGAAGAACCGCGTAACCCCGGTACCGGTATGGACGAAGGCCCGCCTCTTCCCGAAACGGGCGGGAGTTCCGCTCTCTCCTCTTATTTTGCGGTCCTGGCGGGTTCTTCAAACATCGAAGACAATTTCAGGGCCCTGGATGAATTAAAAAGGTTAACCAATTCCCGCAATTACATGGAGCAAGAGCCGGTTATGGTTCCAGTGCTCGAAAAACTTTCCACCGCCGGCTTAATGAATCCTCCCGGGAATACCCCTGCCGGTAAAGCCTTAAGCTATGTCATTCGGGAGAGAACCGCGGAAATACTGGGAATAATTTCAACGCCGGAGGCTGAAAAAGTGCTGCTTCCCATGCTATATTATGAGTGGGACCGCGAGGCCCTGATACTTGTCATCAAGGCCCTGGGGGCCATGCGCAGGGACAAGGACGGTGCGGTTGCCGATTATTTCAATGCCCTGTTAAGCCGCGGCGGAACATTGGGCAGGGACAATTTTGTCGTCTGGGCAATGATTGACGCATGTGATTCACTGTCCGCATATCAGGCGTACCTGCCGAGAGGGATGGCGGAAGTATTGTTTTCAATCTATCGCGGGGATTTTCTGCAGTTTGTCCGGGAAGGGGCCATGAAAGTTTTGCGTGTCAACGCATCCTGAAAATTCTGTCGACCGGGAGGAACGATGAAAGAGCTGAAACAGATAAATCCGGTGCTCCGCATAAAGGCGGCCGTTTTTGCAGCAATGTTTATTTTTATCCCTGTACTGTTCATGTTCAGTCTCGAGGTGGATGAGGCGGAACTGACGGTGAGTAATCCTGAACAGGTCGAATTTACCAATTACACGGGACCGCACACCGTCATAAACACCCTTAAAGAGATACAGGACATCGGGAAAAGCATGGCCGCCCAGGCAAAGGCCGGAAGCAATCCAGCCAGGTACGGCAGTAAATACACGGTGATTCATGTGGTCTCCGCTGCTGAATCCGGAAAATTCGACGCCGATATTTTCATTCTGGAACCGGACGCCGGTGTTGATCATATCCGGAATCTGCGGATGATACTGTCAGGCTACCTCGAGGATTTTTACGCCTACAGTTTCGAGGACGCTTTTCTGCTGGCCCAGTTCATAACGATTTACAATGCCGTAAACCTGTCGAACATGGCCTATTTTGCCGAAAAATACAAAGCCGCCGTCGTAGGCTACCTTGTTCCGGAAAAAGCCGGCCTTTCCACGTACTACGCGGACTGGCCCGGAAAAACGATGATGCTCATCCCCCTCACGGAAAAAGCGGATACAGGCGGTATCGGGTCCTTGAGTTCCGATGAAATAAGCGAACCAAAAGTTGTCGAGGAGCTGAGGAAACAGGAAGACAAAGGCATCCCGTCAAGGGAAGACCTCATAGACCTGAAAGAACGGGAACTTGACCAGGAAAGAAAAGATATCGAAAAAGCGAAGCAGGAGCTGGAAGCACAGAAAAAAGAGGAACCGAAGCGGCCCGCGGACACGGTGCTTGCGGCGGCGGAGAAAAAACCGCCTGCCGCTTCCGATATACCGGCCTCCGCTACAAAACCCGGGGACGCCGGGAAGCCCGCAGCGGAAAAGCCTCCGGCAGCAAAGACAGGAGAACCCGCGGCTGCGGAAAAACCGTCGGCGGGTACGCCTCCGGCTGCGGCGCTACGGAACCGGCGAAAGCGGCTGGAGGTGGCGAAGATAAAACTGTCTCTCCCGAGGACAAGATAGCGGAGAGGGAAAAGGCCCTCGCGGACCGTGAAGAAAAAATCAGGGAGGAAAGGCAGCAGGTTGCGGAAGATAAAAAAAAGGTGATTGAAGAGGAAGGCACGGCGGTAGCGGCGGTAACACCGGAAAAGCCCTCTGCGACGGTGCCGGCCGCGGCAAAGCCGGGTTTTGCCATTCTCACATTTATGCTGGTAAAGGAAAAGAAAAACGGTCTTCCGCTTTATTCTCTGACGCTTATTGAGGAAGAAACAGGAACTCTTCTGGCGACTGCGGATATACGGACCATTTTTCAGAACAAATACCTTGTCATAATCGGGGACATTCTTGTAGTCGGTTCGAATGCAGCGGCGGAAACCGCCTATTTCCTGTTCCTTGACGGAAAAACGCTCGCCCCTAAAAACGAAGGTAAGGTTCCGCTTTTCCCGAATACCTCCATCGCTCTTTCCCGAAATCTTTTGTTCGCCGTCACCCGGCAGGATAACCAGTGGAAACTGGGGAAATTTTCACTGGACCTCAATCTCATATCCGTATTTGAGGCTCCGGTGGAACCATATACTAGCATCCTCGTTTCCAACAATTTGATTTATGTTCAGGCGGAAAACGGTGCTGTCGTGAGTTTTGCTTTGGATTAGATCTGAATCAATAGGTTCTGGGTTTCCGGCCGAAAAGCCGGCGGAAAAAATTGCAGATAGCCCTGAAGAGCCGGATTAAAAAGCCGGGATTACGGAGTTTTTCCATTTTTCTATAGCCTTCCTCGAGCTCTTCCGAGGTGAGGTTTTTTCTGTAAAGGTTCTCCTCCATTTCGAGTTCGAGCTTTTCAAGTTCCGAAGGCTTGTCAATGATGATGGCGTCAATAAGTTTCCAGCCGAGCTGTTTGGCCGCCTCCAGGCGCCGGTGCCCGGCTATCAGTTCGTTTTTTTTGTTCAGTATGATGGGATGTATGAGTCCGAAAGAATGCAGGCTTTTGATGAGCGCGCCGAGATCTCCCAGATTTTTTCGTATCCTTTTTTTCAGTACCACATCTTCGATTTTTATCTGCTTGAACATAACCGGCCTCTCTCCCGTCAATCCAGGAGCGGATTATTCGATCCGGAAGTGCTCCCAGGCGGAGAAAATCCGGAATTGTCATTCAACTGATCGTTAAACTGCGGATTAATATTGAAATTAGGATTATAAAGCCCGCCTCCGTCATTGGATGAAAGCCCTTGCGTATCCTCCAGGGTGTAGTCTTCGGTAAGAAGCGATTTCTGCAGTCTTTGAAGAAGCTCCTGGTTTCTGTCATTTTCGAACTTGTGAATCGTACAGAATTGCCTGGGTTCCGTTCCGGTAAGAAAGATTTCCTTGTGAACGCCCTGATCGCATTCCGGCGTCGGGATTTCGCCTGATATGTTGCAGACTGACATTTCAGCAAGGCCGCTCTCCGGTTTATTGAACTGTTTGATCTCAAGGCCTTTGTGTATCTGCTTCATGTATTCCGCCCAGACAGGACCGGCCGCTGTCGCCCCGGTCTGATTGATTCCCAGGGAATTACCGGGCATGTCGAAACCGAACCAGATGGCAGTTGTCACGTAGGGAGAAAAGCCTACCGTCCAGGCGTCGGACCAGTTCTGGGTGGTACCCGTCTTGCCGGCCATGGGCATATCGTCGAAACCGCCGACGGCTATGCGGCGCCCCGCGAGAGTGCCGAAATCGACCGCGCTCCCGAGAATACTGGTCATTATATAGGCAACTTGCGGACTGACAATCTGGATATCGGAACCCTTTTTTTTCTGCACTGTGCGGAGTTCTTTTTCCGGTTCCAGTATGAACCGCCCCTGCCGGTCTTCAACGTAGGTTATGCCTATGGGAGTGACTTCCTTTCCCCCGTTGGCGAGGGTGGAAAAGGCCTTCGCCATCTGGATGGGGGCCACGCTGACCACGCCTAACCCCAGCGGGTACCTCCGCGGAAAAATGCGCGTGATGTCCGCGGGGTCGGTAATCCCCAGAAGCTTTGAAGCTGTGTTTATAGCCGCGTCGAATCCTATGGAATCGAGAACCTGGATGGAGGGCACATTCATGGATTTTGCGAGGGCATACCGTACCAGGACAGGCCCTGCCCATTCTCCAAGGAAATTGAGAGGCATATAGGGAGTGCCATCGTCGTTCCAGAAAACCACAGGAGCATCGTAAATAAGGGTGGCCGCGGTAAATTTTCTTGAGGCTATCGCCGCCGTATAGTACAGCGGCTTGAAAGCCGAGCCGGGCTGGACATAGGCCTGAACTGCCCGGTTCAATTTTTTTGTCTTGAAATCGCTGCCGCCGACCATGGCGAGTATCTGGCCGGTTTCATTGTCCAGGGTGATAAGGGCGCCCTCTACCACGTTACGCTGAAGCTGCTGGTCCTTTTTGGCGTATCCCAGCCTGGACATGAGGTGAATATCGTCGGATCCCAGCATCAGGGAACTGATAGTAAGAAAAGGATTGATCTCGTCTAGGTAGACCTGCTTGGCCGAGCGGATTCGCTTGGCGTCAGCAACGCGGATATCCTCAATATTGAACAGGAGCGAAAGCATGTTGACCACGGGAAGAAACCGTTTATCGACATATCCGACTTTTGTATCGGTATTTGCCTGGTAGGTGGTATTGATGGAATGAAGACCTTTATTCATGCTCTCGTCGGCTATCTGCTGGTATTTGAGATCCAGGGTTGTATGAATGATAAAGCCGTCCCTGTTAACGTCGAGGGAACCATAGAGCATGTTTTCCAGCTGCTGCCGCACATACTCGCTGAAATACGGCGCCTTGCTTTCATTTTCAAAATAGGCGCTTGCGATGTTCGACCTGGTGTAATCATAATTTTCCCAGTACTGCTGGAAGGAAATCTCCACTTCATCCCGGTCGGCATACCCCATGGCCACCATCTGCATGAGGACCTGGTGCTGGATCTCCTTGGCGTTGTTCGGGTTGTTTATTGGCGAATATTTGGCCGGACTGGCAAGCTGGATGACGAGAAGGGCCGATTCAGCAAGAGTCGCCTCCCGTGCGGAATGGCCGAAATAAAATTGTGAAGCTGCCTCCACGCCGTAGGTATTGTGTCCGAAATACTCCTCATTCATGTAAAGTTCAAGAATCTGGTTCTTAGTGAGGGTCCTTTCCAGCTGAAAGGCGTACCACAGCTCCTTGAGTTTCCGTTTTATGGATATTTCCGTCCGGTCCGCATAATGCCGTCCCGCCACCTGCTGGGTAATCGAACTTCCGCCGGAGAAATATTTGCCCGTAACCGTATTGAGAACAGCCCTGAGGAGCCCCCGCAGGCTGAAACCCTTATGGTTAAAGAAATCCTGGTCTTCTCTGGTAATAAAGGCATAGATTAGATGTTTAGGCAGCTCTTCGACAGTTACTATGTCCCTTTTTTCTTCCGAAAAAAGCTCGGTTATCAAATCCCCGTTCCTGTCCAGGACTATCGAGGGAAGAGCGGGGTGGTATTCGCCTAATTTTTCCGTATTCTGTATGTTTTTTGTTGAAGCCAGTATGGCGCCGATGGTTATGCCTATTCCGGTTGCAAATACAAGAGTAATTCCTATAAGGAGTTCAATGAAAATTCTTTGTCTGCGGTTTAATTCCATGATGATTGTGTCTGAACGGGGGATAGCAGTGTCGATAATTTAAAAAAGTGGCCGGTTCGTGGGAACCGGCCAACATTATGTGTCGAATACAAGATATAGTAAACTGGGAGGGGAACTATACAAATATCCGACACTCAAATTATCGACCTATCTACCCATTTATTTAAAAAAAATTATTTTTTCTCCTCTTTTTCTTTTATGTCCATATCCATTATAAGCGATATTGTATAGGTTTTACCAGAGCTGACGCTGAAATTCTTGCTGATGGAATAATCGCCGATTTTCATGGTTACCGTATGCCTGCCCGGCGTCAGGTTAAGACTCTTCGCCGGGACCACATCCATCTTCTCTCCGTCAAGAAAAAAGTTTCCGGCACTCGGCAGGTTTATGAATACCTGGGCAAGCGGATTTTCCACGTAGACCTGTAATTGTGTTTTTTTCCCTTTTTCCATTACCAGATTGATGTCTTTCCGGTACCCTTCAGGCATTACCACGGAAAGCTGATGTATGCCGGAAGGCAGGAGAATCGGGGCAGCGGTAAGGGAAATCTCCTTTCCGTTAAGCAGTACGGCGGATGCTTTTGTGTTTTCCTGATAAGTCAGAGAAAGAAATAAGACACCCAGGTCCGCCACAACGGGAAACACTCTTATCCTGATGCTTTCGGCCGCAGCCTTCGATGGTACGCCTTTCATGAGAGGCAGGACAGTCAGAAGCAGGGGGAATTCCTCCCGGTTCAGGATATTTTTCTTCACTACGGTATCCGGAGACTGGATAGGGAC
>SPDA01000599.1 GCA_004525155.1 Spirochaetales bacterium | reverse complement strand
TGTTCTGCCGTGGGTGCCATGAAAGGCGTACACGTTGAGATAATGCGAAAATCGTCCGGAACATCCTATACCCGAGACGAAAACGAGGTCTTCCGGCGGAACGGCGAGACCTGAAAGACATTTCAGTACTCCCGTAAGCACCCCGTAGTCGCCGCAGCCCGGGCACCATACCGGTTTTATCCCCGGCCTTTTGTAGACCGCCGGCGGCTTGTCCGGTGGTGCTGCTGGTTTAGAATCCGGTGAGGTTGTCTTCATCCGCTATCCTGCCTACTTTTATGAGACCCGCGAGGATTTCTTCGGGCGTAATGGGTATACCCTCGCATTTGTGTATTTCTATGGCCCGCACGCCGAACTTGGCTTTTATTAAATTCGCGAACTGCCCTGTCAGGTTTTCTTCCACGATAACGAGATAATCGA
Organism: Spirochaetales bacterium; assembly: GCA_004525155.1. Classification (GTDB taxonomy): domain Bacteria; phylum Spirochaetota; class Spirochaetia; order SPDA01; family SPDA01; genus SPDA01. Next base: position 1,933 of record SPDA01000599.1, on the reverse strand, counting down.
GACCGGCGAGAAAATGGTTTATCTGCCGTTCCGGCAGCGGGGAAATGGTATGGGGATGGAGATGCCGCACCTGGATGCCGTGCTGTTTCGCGAGATACCTCGCCTCCCGAATGGCGCCCTCCGTGGAACCCCAGCCGATTATGCCAAGTTTGGCGTCGGGCTTTCCGTAGATTTCTATCGGGTTCGAATCAAAGGAACGGGCGATAACTTTCAGTTTCCTGAGTCTTTTCCTGCTCATGGCAAGATGATTTTTCGGCGTATAATTCGGAAACCCGTATTCGTCGTGCTCGAGACCGGTGGCTATATACTGGCCGCCGGGGTTTCCCGGCTTTGCCATGGCCGTTACTCCGTCCTCCGTTATCCTGTAACGACGGTAGTCTGCAAGATCTTCCGGACCAGGCTCAAGCCTGCTTATGAGATTTATATAATCCGCCGTGGGAATTTTCACTTTTGTGCGGGCTATATTCCTGGCTACTTCTATTATTTTACTCAAATCGGGCATCTGCACCGTGGCTTTCCGGTAGGCAATGGACTGATCGAGCAGAAGTATAACAGGAAGCTGATAGCGTTCGGCAAGATTGAAGGCACGGATAGTCTGGTAATAGGTATCCTGCACGGAAGTGGGCGCGAGAATTATCCTCGGCGATTCCCCGGCGAAACCGTAGACCGCGAAATTGAGGTCACCCTGTTCCGTTTTTGTCGGCATACCGGTACTGGGTCCTCCGCGCTGCACATCGACAAGCACGAGGGGTACCTCGACCATGGAGGCCAGAGACAGCTGTTCCGTCATGAGTTGAAACCCGGGACCGGAAGTGGCGGTAATGACTTTATGCCCGGCCCAGGAGGCCCCGATTACGGCCGAAAGCGCAGCTATTTCATCCTCCATCTGCACTGCCCGGCCGCCTACAAGGGGAAGCGTTCTTGCCAGGGTTTCGAAAATCGGGGTAGCCGGTGTAATGGGATATCCGGCGATAAAAGTGCATCCGGCGGTCAGCGCGCCCAGGGCCACGGCCTCGTTGCCGGAGAGAAGCATGTACTGCGCACCTTTCGATTTGGCATCGACAAGATGCATAAACTGGGGCAGGCCCGTATTTCTGCCTGCCTCATACCCCAGGGTAAGGGCCTTGATGTTGTTTTCTACAACCGCCTGACCCTTCGCTCCGAACTTGTCCGCAATGAGCCGACTTAAGACTTTATTATCCATATCGAAGAGATAGCCGAGAACACCCAGGGCAGCCGTGTTCTTGCCCCGATTATTGCCGAAACACCGCACAGACAGGCGGGACAGCTCCAGAGGACAAAGCCTGCAGGAAACACCGCTTTCGGGTTTAACTGTTTCCGGGTCATAGATGAGCAGGCCGTCAGGTTTGAGATCATGAATAGACCGGTTATAGGCTTCCTGGTTGAATACGGTAAGACAATCCAGTCTGCTGCCCAGGGAATAAATGGTGGCGTCCTTGATGCGGACCTGGATCATGGAATAACCGCCGCGAATTTCGGCGGGATAGGTTATGAAGGTAAAGACATGGAACTCGGTTCTCGAAGCGGCCTGGGCAAAAAGTTCTCCGGCGCTGATGACGCCTTCCCCGCCTTCTCCGCAGATACGTACCGTCAGATCATGAAGGTATGTAAAACTTTTATCGCTGTTTTTCATATTTCAGGCGCGGCGTACCGCTGCACCCTATCAGCTCCTTTTCCCCCCGAAAATGCGGAGAAAAAACAGGAAAAGGGTTATAAAATCGAGATACAGCTTCAGTGCCCCGAGAATGGAGAGCCGTATAAAGTCGGCCTCGGAAACGGAACCGCTCAACTCGTCGCTCCAGCGCTTGATTGTCTGGGTGTCCCACGCGGTCAGGCCGCAGAATACAATCACGCCGATATACGATATTACCCAGTACAGGGCCCGGCTTTTAAGAAACAGGTTTACTACAGA
>SPDA01000513.1 GCA_004525155.1 Spirochaetales bacterium | reverse complement strand
TACAGAAAAGAACATATAACCACTTGAACTGACTCCTGCATCCAACTTAAGACAAAGATTAAGCGTTCTTATAACACCGGATATCATCGCCACAGAGCCCAGGCTTGTAACATTTATTGCAGGAAATACAGCGGAGGATTCCGTTGTTTTGTTCTGCCATTTTTTTATCAAATCAGATTCACAGCTGAACGGCCGGTATATGGAAATAAGTTCAGCCGCCTCTTCGTTTACGAGTGCTTCGCAGGTTCCAGGGGTCCTGATCCCTCCGCATAGCATAAGCGGTATTCCTGTATAGTTTTTTAAAATTTTCGCAGCATCTTTATTATACGGTTTTTCCGTATTATTGCTTTTTTTCCTTATGGGAACAGGAGATTTCTTGTTTCTAACCTGACTTCCCCCGCTTAACTCCAACGCGGCGATTCCTTCGGGAGCAACATATGCATGGCCGGGGCTAATCAGGCCGACGTCGAAACAGGCGAGCTCCTCCAGCATCGCAATAAGCGGATCCGTAATGTACCCATATTAGGTGGATAGTCCCTCCCAGGTAGCGGATCGTACAAAACGGTTCTTAAGTGCGAGTCCGGATAAATTGATTGGATCAAACAAACTGCCCAGAGTAGGTCGTCTGCCATGCTTACGGTTTCAGGATAACTTTCAAGCCGCCTTTTTCCTGCGCAATCCTGAATCCTTTTTCCCACTCTTCCAGGGGCAGGATATCTGAAATAACGCTTCTGGCGTCGATCTTGTTCTCTTTTAATAACTGCAGCGTTTTTCTCCAGGAAAAATCCGTTTTAGAAAGACAGCCGAAAAGATTGATTTCCTTGAAGCAAATCTTATTGAAATCCAAGGTAACATCCTTCGAGAACAGCCCTATTTGAGTGAAGATGCCGCGTTTTTTTAAAAGATCGATGCCCTTTCGGACCGCGGGGCCGGCGCCAGAACATTCGATGAGCACATCTGCGCCTTCTCCGCCGGTCTCCTCCCTAATAATGTCGGCCGGGTCATCCTTCTCTACATCCACCACATAGTCTGCACCCAGTTCCTTTGCCTTTAAGAATCTCTTCTCGTCGGAAGAGGTTCCGAGAACGACAACTTTCGCCCCTTCCGCCTTCGCAACCTGCAGCGACAGCAGCCCGATGGGGCCCGGACCCGAGACGATGACGACATCCCCGGCCAGTATTTTAGACCGCTCGCAGACGGCGTGAACGACGCAGGCCAGAGGTTCGGATACCGCGGCGCTCAGCATGTCCACATTTTTAGGGATCTCATATACATTTTCCTGCCCAATAACGAAATATTCGGCAAACACGCCGTTATATTTCTGCCCCAGGGCTTTTCGTTCCGGACAAAGACAAAACCGACCCGCTCTGCATAAGCTGCATTCGCCGCAGACAACCGCATTCGTCTCGGTTACGACCTTGTCCCCGACTTTTATGTTCTTCACATTCTTACCGATCTCGACCACCGTGCCGCTTGCCTCGTGCCCGAGGATAACAGGTACGGCGTAATCGTATTCATCCAGCATGATGTGCAGGTCGGTTCCGCATATGCCCGCGTATTCCACTTTCACCTTGACTTGATTATCTCCCGTTGCCGGTACCGGCTCCTCTAATAAACGTATATTACCGACACCTTTACTCGTTTTTACCAATGCTTTCATTTATCACTCCTCAAAAAGTTGCCTATAAAACACTATCGTTTAGTCGTACCAGGACGCATGTTCTTTTATTTCTTTCTCAAAATCCACTATCATATCGTCGATGCCGAATCTGCTTCCCCAATCCCATTCTTCAGCTGCCCTCGACTCGTCCCAGATTATCTTCTGGTGCATCTTCTGATATTCCATCGCCAACGTCTCTGGCTTAAAGGACAGCCGCGCCCCGGGAACGTGCCTGCATATGGCGTTTTTCAATTCCTCCGCTGTGGGAATGGGCTTGATGCCGGCGATGTTATAGTTTACGGTCTTGATTCGTTCCGCAGGTACAGCGGCCAATTTCTGAAAAGCCTCCGCTGCGTCCTTAAAATAAATGAACGGACATTTCGTTTCGGGTGTAACAAAAATCTCATAGGGTTCGCCTAAAAGGCTTTTTTCCACGGCCCAGGCATTGTAAATAGAGACATGCTTCGTTTTCGATCCGGGCCCCACCACCGCCGGTATACGAAGTCCCCTGAAATCTAGATTATATTTTTTCCTGTAATATCGGCCCAACAATTCGCCGTAAACTTTCGTACATCCGTATATCGTTGTGGGGCGTTGAACGGTATCATCGTCGATCCTGCTCAGACCATCCAGGCCCAGGCCGTAGGTCCCGTTCGAACTGGCGTATATTACTTGTTCTATATCAAAGAGTCGGGCGCTCTCCAGAATGTTGAACATCCCCACCGTGTTCGTGTTGAAGCAGGCCTGCGGATTATTCTCCGAAGGTATGGAGAGCATTCCGCCTATATGAAAAATTGACTTCGCTTTCGAGATTTTAAGTGCCTGCATAACATCCGTAATGGAATCGAGATTCCCCCGTACGTGGGTCCAATTTTTTTTACGCTCCCCGAAAGCTTCCTCTGCCTTTTCTCCGGAGGAGCGGGAAAAGGTGGTCACCCGTTCGCCCGTGTCCAAAAGGATCTTCGTAAGCCAACGCCCAATTAACCCCAAACCGCCGGTTATGAAATACATGTTTAAAGCCTTTCTCCCGATTTCGCGTCATCCTGCTCTTTTTTAAACAGTTCCAGCC
>SPDA01000609.1 GCA_004525155.1 Spirochaetales bacterium | reverse complement strand
GGCAATGGAACCGGACCCGTAATTCGCAAGGGCCAGGACATCCCCCTTTTTACCGATGGAAACATGACAGGGACCGCTGCCGAAACTTTGCCTCATGTTTAAAAGCCTCAGGCTGCCGTTGACAGGATTGACAGCGAAGGCTGCAACTGCCCCGTTACACTTGTCATCATAATCGTCGGTTTCGCTTACCGCGTACAGGACCGGCAGGCCGGGATGGACGGCGAGAAAGGACGGATTGACAATTCCCGTCGCCGTATGTACAGGTTTTATTCCGGCGGTTGCCGGATCCCATGAATAAACGTAAATTCCGGCAGCGCGTCCGTTTACATGCGCCATTTTCCTGGTGTAGGTCCCGGCGAACAGGAAGCAGCAGCCAGTCACGGGTTCCCCTACAGAAGGGCCCAGACATTGTTGAAATGTTCTTCAAGCGCCGTGAGGGCCTTGTCCGATTTCTGTTCGAGGTTTTTCAGAATGACGAAGTGGCTCTGGAAATGTTTACTCTTCAGCTGATCGTAGGACTTTGCGTGAATGGCCGCCATATTGAGGTGAAGGCTCAGGAGCCGGTGGTAGTAGCACACGTAATCATTGTCCGCCAGAGTGCAGAGCTCCGAATGAAACTGAAGGTCCAGATCCATCGCCTCGAGGGCGCCGTTTATCTCGTTCTTGATATCCGATATGGCTTTCATCCTGAGGGTTATGTCCCCCAGCCTCGCGAGCCGTGAGGGGTCGAAGTTTTTTAAAAATTTCTGTATGGCAAAGAGTTCTAACAGCTCCCTCAGTTCATAGATGGAACGGATTTCGGTTTTGTCGGGCAGGCGTATCTGGCAGCTGCTTCTCGGCTTGACTTCCACGACCCGCTCAAATTCGAGGCGTTTTATCGCCTCCCGCACCGGCATGGTGCTTATGCCGAGTGTTTCCGAAAGTGTCTTTATGTTGAGGGTGTCGCCGTAGGAAATTTTGTTCGATATGATTTTATCGAGCAGGTACTCATAGACCTGATCGACCAGGCTGGTCGTTATGATATGTGATTTTGCTTTATTATCCGCAATCTTCATGGTCCTGCCCCCTGCTCCGCAAAAAAGGTTGTAAAAGCTTTTGATATCTTATATATTTGATTTTAGATTAATTTTTGAAATATTTCAACGCAATAAAAATAAATTTTGGACTGACCGCTTCCTGCCCAGGTCCGGCTCCGCGCCCGTTGACCGGCGGCGGGCTGATGATCGATATTGTAATATAAATGGAGGATAAGGTGAATATAGGCATGGCTTTTTTTGGAATGCCTCCTGTCTACAACCGTAAATTCGACAAGGCGGCGCCTTCGCGGATTCTTGAAGCGGAACTCGAAGGCCGGGGTTTTACGATATCCCGTGCGGATATAGCTTCGTCCGGAGATCTGGAAAAAGCTCTTTCACGATTCAGGGCCGATAGAATAGGCTGTGTCGTCGTCTTTCTCCGGCATTGGACAAGGATATCTCTTGTGGCGGGCCTGGTCCGTTCGGCAGGAGTCCCCGCTGCCCTGTATGCGCAGACCTCGGGCGGATTCAACGGCACTACCGCCCTGACGGCAGCCAGCGCCGCTTTAAGGGAAACAGCATCCGGATATTTTGCCGATTCTCACAAACGTTTCCGGGAGGGGATGGAGGAGGACCTGTGCGGATGGGCGGCTGCCGCCGATGCTTACAGCGGTCTTAAAGCTTCGCGGCTCATGTGCTGGGGCGGGTTCTACGGCGCGGACATGCCTTACACGCGGAGCGATCCGGACGCCCTCGAAGGCATGCTCGTGCGGGAAGTCATGACCGAGCAGGAAGAAGTGCTCACGGGCAGGGCGGACCAGATCCTCTCAGCAGGAGACAAGCGTATTGGCGCTTTCCTGTCCTGGCTGGAATCTTCCGGCATGAAAATTACGGAAGACGGCGCCATGGTGACCGGAGCAGTTCTTAAAAAGCAGGCATCACTCTACATCGCGGCGCGGGACAGGCTCGCGGAGCTGTCGGATGAGAATATACGGGGCGTCTCCCTGAAATGTCACTTCGAACTCTCCACCACTCTCTGGAAGTGCACGGGCTGCTTCCTTCCCGCCTTTCTCCCCTTTTTCGAGGGGCCGGAGGGACCTGAAAAGCCGATTCCTGTCGCCTGCGAAGGGGACCTGAACGGCCTTGCCGGGCTGGTCATGCTTCACGCCCTGAACAGATCCGTTCCGCCTCTTTTCGGGGATTTCGCGGAGTACAGGGACGACTATGTGCTCATGCGCAACTGCGGAGCTTCCTCCGTGTACTGGGCCGGGTGTTCGGACAGCGGG
>SPDA01000369.1 GCA_004525155.1 Spirochaetales bacterium | reverse complement strand
GTGGAAATCGAGGACCTTCAGGACGATCTCATGCTTCTGGTGGACCTGCATACCGACAGGGAGGAAAAAGGTGAGATTACACACTACGTGTTTCTCGAAAACCTGACTACAATTAAAAAGGAAATTGACGTCGTCAAGGTCATTCTTGAACAATTTCATGAATTAAGCGATCCGCATTATAAAAGCCTTGACGAGCTTGCCGAGGACATGATAACGAAAATAAAGAAAAAAGTTGAAGTTTCCGGCTGTTCCGACGCTGTATATACTTTTTTAAAGAGAAAAATTGAAAAAGTACACAAATATGTAGAACAAAACCTGGATTAATTTCTGTCTTATTTGCTTGATTATTCTATTCATACCGTGATATAAAGGTGCCAATAAATAATAATGTTTCCTGCGAGGGTGCCATGGACGTCCAACTCAAAGAATTATTGGAAAAAATAAAAGAAGAAGGTGTTAAACCGGCCGAAGAACAGTCATCCGCATTACTGCTGGACGCGGAAAAAAAGGCCGCTCAGATAGTAAAAGACGCGCAGAAAAAAGCTGAAGAAATCCTGGCCCAGGCAAAAGCGGATATACAGAAAGAAGAAAGGACCGGCCGGGAAGCCCTTAAACAGGCCGGCAGGGACCTCCTGCTTGCCCTGAAAAACAAAATAACCGGTCTTTTTGATTCGGTTATAAACATGGAAGTCGAAAAGGGCCTGACCGGAGGAAAACTCGAGGATATTATCGTAACGCTGGTCAAGGCCTGGGCGGAAACGAAATCCGCCGATATTACCGTTCTTCTGTCCAAAACAGATCTTGAAAAACTTGAAAAGTCGCTTAAAAGCAGATTAGCTGCGGAAATGAAGAAAGGCGTTGAAATAAAACCATCCGCCGGCGTGGATGCGGGGTTTCTCATTTCCGAAAAGGACGGAGCCGCCTACTATAACTTTTCCGTTCAGGGTATCGGTGAACTGCTTGGCGAATATCTGAATGTAAAGCTCGCCGGGATAATAAAAGAAGCAGCAGCTGGGGGGCTTTGAGCCTTGAGCCAGCACTATTACACTGTTGCAGCTCTGCCTTATCTGACATACGACTCTGAATTCAAAGGCGAGGAAGATTTTCTCGACTTCTGCAGGGAGACCATCTCCGAAAAGGAATGCCAAATTCTTGCCGCTGTACGCCTTCAATCGGAATGGGAAACTGCGGAAGAGCCGAATGAGGTGATTAAGGAATTCCGGGCCTGGGAACGAGCCTTCCGCATGGAAATCGCGAAGCTGAGGCTGGAACGGAAAAAAATGGAATCGGATCCGCGGTTTGCCGAAAGTCATGAATTCGTGACCCTGACGGCTGCCGCGCACAACACCCTTTCGCAGCCGAATCCGCTGGCAGCCGAGGAATTCATAAGCAGGAGTTACTGGGACAAGCTGAGCGAGATGGAAGTTACACACTATTTTGATTTTGAAAAACTAATTCTATATTATTTAAAAATGCAGGTCCTGCGACGGAGGTACGGATTCAACCTAGAATCAGGGAACGAACAATATACCAAAGTATATAAAAATATTTTGAATGCGTCTGTTTCAACATGACAAGAAGAAATAGAAGGCAAGTAAAACAGTATTCTGGAGCATGCTGATGGGCACTACTGGAAAAGTGGTAGGAGTTAACGGAAACATGGTTACCGTCCAGGTGGACGGAATTGTTTCCATGAACGAAGTAGGATACGTCTGTGTCGGGGAGAAAAAACTCAAATCAGAGGTAATCCGAATCCGCGGAGACAGGGCGGAGATGCAGGTGTTCGAAATGACCAAGGGAATCGGTATCGACGATAATGTCGAATTTTCCGATGAACTCCTGGCGGTCGAAGTCGGTCCCGGGCTTCTGGGACAGATCTATGACGGTCTTCAAAATCCCCTTCCGGCGCTGGCTGCGCAGTGCGGATTTTTTCTTGAAAGGGGCGTGTACCTCACACCTCTCCGGGAAGATAAGGAATGGAAGTTTACTCCCAAAGTTAAGCCGGGTGATACTCTTACCAGGGCGGAAACGATAGGCACGGTTCCTGAGGGTATCTTCGAGCACAGGATAATGGTGCCCTTCAACATGTTCGATACCTACAAGGTCGACTGGGTTGCCCCCGCAGGCAGCTACACCATTAGAAAAGAGATAGCGAAACTCAAGGACAGCAAAGGGAATACCCATTCGGTAAGCATGGCTTTTCATTGGCCCGTAAAGCGCGCCATTGACGCCTACGCCGAAAGGCTGCGGCCGGTGGATCCCATGGTTACCAAAGTAAGGATTATCGATACCTTTCTTCCCGTGGCGAGGGGAGGCACGTACTGTATTCCCGGACCCTTCGGCGCTGGTAAAACGGTTCTCCAGCAGGTCACGAGCCGGAATGCGGAAGTTGACATCGTTATTATCGCAGCCTGCGGCGAGCGGGCGGGCGAGGTCGTGGAAACGCTGCGGGAATTCCCGGAACTCCTGGACCCAAGGACAGGCAAAACCCTCATGGAACGGACCATAATCATCTGCAATACCAGTTCCATGCCCGTGGCCGCCAGAGAGGCATCCGTTTACACGGCTGTTACCATGGCGGAGTATTACAGGCAGATGGGACTTCACGTTCTTCTGCTGGCGGATTCCACATCCCGGTGGGCTCAGGCCATGCGCGAAATGTCCGGCAGGCTGGAGGAAATACCCGGGGAAGAAGCCTTTCCGGCATACCTCGAATCGGTTATTGCCAGCTTTTATGAACGCGCCGGTCTTGTGCGTCTCAAGGACGGCCAGATGGGTTCCGTCACCATCGGAGGCACCGTAAGTCCCGCCGGCGGAAACTTCGAAGAACCCGTTACACAGGCCACCCTCAAGGTCGTCGGCGCCTTTCACGGACTTTCGAGAGAACGGTCCGACGCGAGAAAGTATCCCGCCATTCATCCCCTTGAAAGCTGGAGCAAGTACCCCGGCTCCGTGGACAAGCCCAAGACCGAATACGGCAGGGCCCTGCTTTTCCGCGGCAACGAGATAGGGCAGATGATGAAGGTCGTAGGCGAGGAAGGGACGAGTACAGACGATTTCATTATTTACCTTAAAGGCGAGTTCCTTGACAGCGTCTATCTGCAGCAGGATTCCTTCGACCCTGTAGATTCCGCGGTCAGTACCGAACGCCAGCGTTACGTGTACAATCTTCAGTTTGAAGTTCTTACTGCCAAACTGAATCTTCCCTCCAAGGAAGAGGCAAGAGCCTTTTTCAACCAGCTGCGTCAGAAATTTATCGATTTTAACGGGAGCGAGTGGCAGTCCGAAAGGTTTTCGGAGCTTGAAAAGGAAATCAGGCAGCTTATCGAGGCACAGAAATCGGGAATTGAAGAAAACGCGCGTTCATTTTATTAAAAGAAGATGAGGCAGAGTCATGCGAAAAGTATACAATAAAATCGAATCTATCGCGGGAAACGTAATTACGGTTTCCGCGGAAGATATCCGGTACGGGGACCTGGCGGAAGTGCGTTCAGGCCACGGTTCATCTCTGGCAGAGGTAATCCGTCTCAACGGCGCAAAGGTGTCCCTCCAGGTTTTTGCCGGGGGAAGAGGTAT
>SPDA01000110.1 GCA_004525155.1 Spirochaetales bacterium | reverse complement strand
CTCCTGGGCGTATCGGGCGTCATGGGTCTGCTTGTGGGCGGACTGGGTTCCGGTTTCGTACTGGCAATTTTCATGGCCAACGCGGGCGGCGCCTGGGATAACGCGAAAAAATACATAGAAGCGGTCAACTTCGGCGGTAAGGGTTCGCAGGCCCACAAAGCCGCGGTCATCGGGGACACTGTGGGCGACCCCTTCAAGGACACTTCGGGACCGTCGCTCAATATCCTCATAAAGCTCATGACCATGGTAGCCATAGTCATGGCCGGGCTGACAGTCGCCTTTTCAGTTTTGTAAAGGAGGAGCACAAATGAATCAAGAAAAACATTTATATATGATACTGCATCCCAATCCTTCCCTGGTTGCGTCACAGTACAAGCCCGAACAGTTCGCCTCCATCTATGTATCCGGTTCCACGAGACACTATGAGGGCAAAGTTGTTTTCGCAGAGATAGATATCAATTTCAGGCATGCCTTCTTCAATATCGAAAGAGGGCTCGAAGGGCTCGTCCCTCACGAGAGCGGCCGGCCGAAAGCGACCAAATTCATAGGCACGTACCGCGTGCTTGAGCACATGGATTTCAACGCCATTCAGCAGCTCTATATTTCCTCGCCTTCCGGCGCAGTACTCGGGCTCTCTCCCCGGCCTTTCGAAAATTCACAACAGCAGGATTCCCTCCGTATTTTCGCGGAAATCGCGCCCCTGCGCATGCTGCTGCTTACCAGGCTCAATTTTCCCGAATTCGGCAACTACATAACCCGTCCGGACAATCCAAAAAGCGCGCCGGCAATACTCTACACCCAGATAGATTTTGACATAGAAGAATTTATGCGGGAAGTCGCAGCCAACCCCTTCCTGCACACGCCTATTCCGAGTCTTCATAGTTCAAAATTGCGGGATGCGGTTAACGAGATGCTGACCAACCCCGACAAGACCGTCAAGAGCCTGAGCCTCGACAGCAGCTTCAACCATAAATCCTACAAGTACATCAGGCACGGTTTCATGTTCGCTTCACAGAAGGACACGAAATTCTTTCCCATGCCTTCGATGGAAGATATTGAGCACCAAAATTTCAAGTTCTGGAAGGAAATGTGAAGACAGTGTGCGGCCCGGTCTGTACCGGCCCGCACACGATTTACTTAAAACAGCTTCAAAACCGCAGAATTCACCATGTTGTAGAACTCCGAGCTCCCGGAACTTTCCGCAATGCTCGAACCGATTATCTCCGCAGTTAAAACCGATATGAGTTTGACGTTAAGATAGTATTTCTCGCCCACATAATTCACGCTGCCGATGACGATGATGTCCGCGCCTGTCAGTTTGCCGATTTCCACGGCGGTATTTTCGTCAACATAACCGCTCGCCTGGAATTTGTACTCGTCGATAATCCTGTTGATGGCGCTCCGTTCAACAACCCTCGCCTTTCTTATGTTGACAAAGGCATTTTTGATAAAGGCCATGATTCCCGTGGTGGTTTCCGAGTCAACGTTTTTTGTGGTGCTCGAAATGCCGACAACGGCAAGCTTCTTGTCCTCAATCGATTTTATTTTTTCCTGAAAGTCCCTGAAACCGGCGTCAGCAGCGGAGGCCGAGGATGATGAGGCCGCTGAAGACGCGGCCGCACCCCCGGAAGCCGCCGGTGCGGAACCTGCATCCGCCATCGGTTCTCTGCCCTGCCAGCGGGACTGCTCGGCAAGCGCATCGAAGGAGGGAATTTCCCGTCCCTGGGTGAAACCGGCGGGGATGCCTATCTCCTCCGGGGACACGAAATTGTCCTTGTTGATGTCGCTCTGCCTGTCGAATATCCAGTCAGGATTAACGGGATGCGGCAGGAAAAACAGCTGCTTGGTGATGATTATGTCCTCCTCCTGGATGAATCCGTCCTTGTTCCTGTCGAACATGACCTGGGCGCGGCTTGCCGGATTCACCTTGCGCGGACCTTCGGCGATTACCTGGACAAACGCACCGATTTCATTTCTCGTAATTCTGCCGTCTTCATTAAGATCGATTTCACGCTCCGCGGGCGTGCGTACGGGGGCTTCCTGGAATTCAAACTGCTGTTCCACCGGGATGCCGGCGGCCTGCCTGGCTCTTTCAATCTCGAAAGGCTCAACCCTGCCGTTTTTATTGAAATCGATACGCTCGTCGAAGGGGTTGCGCACGTCGTTAGGCTCCCCTAAGGATCTTTCGAGCTGTTCGCGTTCCGCGGGACCCACAAATTTGTCGTTGTTCAAGTCCGCCATCTTCTCGAGCATATTACCCACCGGAATACGTTCACCTTCCTGCCCTCCGGATTCCATGGGCTTTCCTCCTCCGGCGAGCTCCTCCATGGGAAAGGGCATAGCCGCGGTCCTGGATACGATAAACGCGGTAGCCTGCCGCAGTTCCTGTTCATCGACAGTTCCATCCCTGTTCGCGTCTATACGCTTATCAAAGGGATTGTTAACCTTGTGCGGCTTTGACTGCTCGGGCGCCAGAAAAAGATTGTCTATGACAAGCTGGGTTTCCTGCGGTTCTATCCGGCCGTTGTCGTTAAAATCGATCTGCCTGGCCGCCTGCGGAAAAGTCCCGGGCATTTCCATGAGCTGCCTGCGGAAAAACACCTCCCTCGCAAAATCGCGTTCCTCCGGTCCTATAAATCCGTCCTTGTTCCGATCGAATATAACTTCCAGGGGATTCTGAGCCGAGTGAGCACCTTCCTTGAGCAGACGGTAAAGAGCGGATGTCAGCTTCTCGAGCTCACCGGGTTCGAGCCTGCCGTTTTTGTTTTCGTCGGCCCAGACCTGGATATCACTGCTAACGGGTACCGGCTCCATGGGTTGCCCTGCCCCCGGTTTAGAACCGGGCTGTTTCGGTCCCTGGGATACACATGAAAGAAAGAGGCTTGATATTAAAATGATAAAAAAACCAGAATAAATTATGACGGATTTTTTCATGAAGACCTCCTTGTTACATTTAATATTTATTATGCAGCAGATGATCCAATCTGGCAAGGATTAAGTTCAAGTCGGCGTTTGACTTAATAAGGCATTGTTCCTATTATACATTATAAAACCATGGAACAGAACGAGAACTTTCCGGACGTCTCCGCCTCTTTTTCCGAATTGTCCAACCGTTTGATACGCAGTACCAGCAGGGATTTCTCGCGGATAGCTTTTCTCAAACACATATCGCCTCTCGTCAGCGAGATTGCCGGTGTAACCGCATTTGAATTATGGATTCAGGACAACGATCTCTATTACCGGTGGTATTACAGAGCTGACCGGGAACCGCAGATTATCTACAACAGGCTTACGTCAATTTCCGACAGCCTGTTCTGCAATCTGGACAACTGCAAGGAACCCACTCCCTTGGAAAGGCTCTATCACCAAGTATTCTCAGGCGATATCGTATTCCCCCATGGATTCAGCCTGGAAAGGGAATGTTTCCACACCGGCAGCCTCACCCGGTTTTTCGAAAAAAACGGCATCGCTTTCGGCGATAAGGACGGTTTTTTCAACGGTTCCCTGATGCTCGCCAGATTCAGTATCGACCCGCCGAACAAAGGTCTTATCAGCTTCATGGACGCCGGGGAAAACGCATTCCCCCCCATAATGCGGAATCATCTCCGGGATACGGCGGAACTCCTGGGCGTAGCCCTTGCCGGAAGGCGGTCCCACTTCGCTCTCAGGGAGCGCGTCAAGGAACTGACCTGCCTGTACGAAATAGCCCAGATAGGTGCAAACCCTAAACTTTCCATCGAGCAGATCCTCGAAAAGACGGCGGATATTCTGCCTAGCGCCTGGCAATACCCGGACCTGGCAGAGGTAAAAATTCTTTTCGGGGGAAAGACCTATACGAGCAGCCGGTATGCGGACTCGCCGGTAAGTATCCGCCAGGATCTGGAGATTTCCGGGCAGCCTTCGGATTATCTCGAAGTTGTCTACAGGGATTTCAAAAGCGAACTCGGAGAAGAAGCTTTTCTTCCGGAAGAATACACTTTTATCAGCACCACAGCGAGGCAGCTTTCCATCCTGCTGGAAAGGCGGCTTTCCCTGCTGGAGAAAGCGAAACTGCAGGAACAGCTGCGTCATGCGGACCGCCTCGCGACAATTGGCCAGCTCGCTTCAGGCGTGGCCCATGAAATAAACGAACCGCTCGCCGCTATTCTCGGTTTTGCGCAGCTTATCGAGGAACAGGTAGGCTTAAACGATCAGTCGAGGCAGGACATAAACCGGATAGTCAACGCCTCCCTCCACGCCAGAGAGATTGTAAAAAAGCTGCTTATTTTCGCAAGGCGCCTTCCTCAGAAAAACCGGTTTATACAGGTGAACACCGTCATCGAGAATGATCTGTATTTCCTGGAATTCCGCTGTCGGAAGGATGGGATAAGCCTTGTCCGGAAACTGGGAGACGTCCCGGAAATTTGGGCGGACGAGTCCCAGATGCACCAGATTATCATCAACCTTACGGTAAACGCCATTCAGGCCATGCCCGACGGCGGCACCCTTTCAATCACCACCTGGCCGGATAAACAGAGGAAGGAAGTCTGTTTGTCGGTAAAGGATACCGGCATCGGCATGGACAGCGAGGTCAAAAAGAACCTCTTTCTGCCTTTTTTCACAACCAAAAAAGCCGGGGAAGGGACCGGTATCGGCCTTTCTGTTGTTCATGGTATTATTGAAGGCATGAAGGGAGCCATTCGGATAGACTCCGCCCCCGGTAAGGGATCGACCTTCACCATTTCCCTTCCCATAAATCCGGCGGAAAGGCAGCAGCCGTGAAACAAACAAAGGAAAATGAATCACTCTTCGCGGTACTCGTTGTGGACGACGCACCGGACACGGTGGAACTGATGCGGAGGAACCTCGAGCATGACTACCGGGTCTATACGGCATCGACCGTGTCCCAGGCCATAGAACTTCTCGATTCCAGGCACATCGACCTCGTCATAACGGACATGAAACTGCCGGAACATTCCGGTTTCGACCTCATCCGGCACATAAGGGAAAACCTCAAGGAAACGGAGGTCATCATGGTAACCGGGTACGCGAGTATCGAAGGCGCCGTCAAAGCTGTCAAGGCCGGGGCGGTCGAGTATCTGGCAAAGCCCTTCACCGCCGAAGAACTCTACGGGGCCGTTGTACGTTCCATAGAAAAACTTAAAACCCGGAAAGCGAGGAACATGCCGGCAGACCTGTCCCAGACTTCTTTCGGAGGGCTCATCGGCGAATCCGGAGTTATGCTTTCCGTTTTCGAAACCATACGGAAAGCGGCGGCAACACCTGCGACGGTGCTCATCACCGGGGAGAGCGGAACGGGCAAGGAGCTGATAGCCAGGGCGGTGCATTACAATTCCGCCCGTTCCAAAGCACCCTTTGTGCCGGTCAACTGCTCGGCCATCCCGGAGCAGCTTATAGAACGCGAACTCTTCGGGTACGTGAAGGGGTCTTTTACCGGCGCCCAGGAAACAAGAGCGGGGTTCTTCCAGGTGGCGGACGGCGGCAGCATTTTTCTGGATGACATTGCGGAGATGCCGCTGCAGATGCAGGTCAAGCTGCTGCGGATACTGCAGGAAAGAGAAATTGTCCTTGTGGGTGCCAGGCGGTCCATTTCCGTCGACATCCGCGTAATCGCCGCAACCAATAAAAACCTTCCGGATCTCATACGGCAGAAACTTTTCAGGGAAGATCTCTATTACAGGCTCAATGTGATTACCATCGACATCCCCCCCCTGCGGGAAAGGGGTGAAGATATTTTTCTGCTCACAAATTATTTTTTCGCCAAATATGCAAAAACCACAGGCAGGGCCGTCCCTACGATTACAGACGAGGCCTTCCAGATTTTAAAGTCATACAACTGGCCCGGCAACGTTAGGGAGCTTGAAAACCTCATTCAGCGTTTCGTGCTGCTTTCGGAAGGCGGTGTCATCGACATCCCCGACCTTCCCACCCTCATGCGGTTTTCCGCTGTTTCCGGCAGATCGGGGTACAACAGGACCCTGGCGGAGGTGGAAACGGAATACATCCAGCACGTCCTCGAGAGCGTACAGGGGAACAAGACCCAGGCCGCTAAAATTCTCGGCATTGACCGCAAAACGCTCCGCCAGAAACTTCCGGAAGAGTGACGCCGGCAAACAGGGTCGCTGCCGGGTAATTTCTCCCCACCGGGGACAATCTCCCCGGTTGTTTCATGCTTATACTGCCTTCCTGATCTGTCCAGCGTTACAGCAATATCCGGTCGCCGAGTTAATAGCTTACCCGGCAGTACTTTATTTTAACATTAAAAAGGTCTGTAATTTACATCAGCCTGGCATGGTATATGCATATAAACTTATGGAACAGGTATATAACCGGAGGAATATGTTATGCATAAAACAACAGATATGGTTTGGGACATAGATAACAAGAATCAGGGTATTCCGGCAGCCGTGATGCACTCGGAAGCTGAAATGAGCCTTTGTACAACCTGCATCAATTTT
>SPDA01000532.1 GCA_004525155.1 Spirochaetales bacterium | reverse complement strand
CCTTAAGCCGTTTTTTCAAACCGCCGTGGATGAGCTCAGGGTTCTTCATCTCCTCGAAAGTGGGAAGGAGTATGTTCCTCTCCTTGAAACGCTTAACGGTCCTGTCCAGAATTTCCTTGTTTACAACTTTGTCGATCATCTCAAGCATGCTGATCTACTCCTTTTAATCAGTTAATGGGACTTCCGCCCGCCGGACATACGCTTCCAAAGCGCCGCGGCCTGTTCCCCGGCTTCAGCCAGAACTTCCTCCTCGTTTACCGTCAGGACTCTTCCCCGGTCCATGACGAGACGCCCCCCGGATATTACACTTTCCACATGCCGCGCTTCCAGTCCATACACAAAGTGCCCGGCAAAATTGTCCCGGCAAAACGGCGTCGGGCTGTCGTACTTGAGTATAACGAGGTTGTTGTCCCCGTCACCGGAAAAACCGGACTCCGCCAGGTACCTGTGAACATTCCGGAACCGAAGGTAGGCATCCGGGGGACTTAACCCGCCGCCGGACTGGGAAGCGAGAAAAAAGGCGGTTTTGGCCGTGCGGAGCATGTCCGAATGCATGCCGTCGGTCCCGAACATGAGACGTTTAAGACCCCTGCCGTTCAGTATGCCCACGGCATTGTTCAGGTTGCTCTCGGGTGTCTGTACTACCCAGGCGGGGGACGCTGTTACGAGGTTCCGCTCTTCCTCCGAAAGGTGGATACAGTGCGCGAAAATGCTCTTTTCAAGATCCAGCAGGCCCCTGTCCCTGTAGCGCTCCATGACCCGTACCCCGTAATCCCGCAGGCAGTGCTCCTCGTCCACACCATCCTCAGCCGCGTGCACATGGATACCTGTCCCGAATTTCTGCGCCAGGGAAACCGCCCGGTTTAAAAGCGCGTCTCCCACGGTAAAGGAGGCGTGGAGGCCTACAAGCCCCTGATGTTTTTCAAGAAAGACCTCAGTTTCCTCCAGGCCGGCTTCGGCAGCCTCCGTTCCGTCCCTGTCGGAAAGTTCCAGGCAGAGCAGGTGGGAAAGCCCCGCCTCTTCCAGTGCTTCGGCAATAATCCCGAGCGATCCCGCCGCAGCAAGGGGCGAGGAATGATGATCGATTACAAAGGTGACACCGTTCTTCAGACAGTACAGTGCCGTGACAAGAGCGCTGGCCCGGATCATATTCCCGGTTAGAGACCTGTCCAGTACCCACCACACATATTTGAGTATTTCATGAAAATTTTTAGGCGCCGCCGCAGGGGCGGGCATACCCCTTGCCAGTGCGGAATAGATATGATGGTGTCCGCAGGCAAATGATTTGGTAACATACCTGCCGGTGCAGTCAATCACCTGTTCACCGGAGCCTTTCGTCTCCAGAGACGCGGGTACCGTATCGACAAAGGCGAGACCGGCATCCCCCTCATCCACCCGGAGGTGGGTCTTTGTAAACTCGAGACTTTCCCAGTCTATCCAGGTGGCGTTTTTGAGATATAGGCTCACCGTTTCCCTCCTTTCCGCGGAAGGTGGTGGAGACGTTCGCCGGAAAACTGGTACCAGGCATTGGCGTAGGCGGCTGCCGTTGGCACCAGGCCTATCTCCCCTACGCCCTTCGCCCCGTAGGGCCCCACGGCATCGGGAACTTCCACGGCTATAACCTCCATGGGCGGCACGTCTCCGGCCCTGAGGAGTCCCAGGTCCTTCATCTTATACGAAAGAAACCGTCCGCCTTCCATGGGCAGATTTTCGGACAAAGCGTACCCAAGGCCCATGAGCAGCGCCCCTTCAACCTGCCCCTCAAAGAGGACGGGATTCAGCACCCTTCCCGCGTCATGGGCGGCAATAATCTTCGCTATGTTTCCCTCATTATCCAGGACAACAAGCTGCGCCGCATACCCGTAACCGAAGTGGGTCACAGCCGGTCCCGGCGCGCCGGGTTTCGTGGTCCAGTCGCACTTCCAATAACCCCGGTACTCCCTGCCTGCCAGGGCGGCAAGCCCCTTTTCGCGGATATCTTTTTCAGCCTTCGCCGCGGCATCCAGCATGGCGTTGCCCGCAAGAACACTGGCGCGGCTCGCGGTGGTCATCCCGGCCCGTGCCTCATAAACCGTGGAAACTTTTACATCGACAAGAGAGGGATCCACGCCGGTTTCATCGCAGAAAATCCGCCTGACAACCGTATCCACGCCCTGTCCCATTTCGGTCCAGCCGTGATGCAGCATGACTCTGCCGCCTGCGGCTATTTCAATGACCACGCCGCAGTCGTCGATCATGCCGTTGCCGATACCGCAGTTTTTAATGCCGCAGGCTAGACCTGTGCAGTCATACGTATCGTACGCAGGCTTAAGCGCCTCAAGACAGGCCCGTACGCCTACGCCGGACTCGAGCAGCTGCCCCGTGGCGGTGACGGAACCTTCCGTAAGGGCATTGTCGTAGCGGAACTGCCATTTGTCGAAACCGCCTTTTTCGCAGAGCTCGTCGATGCAGGATTCGATGGCAAAGGTTACCTGATTTACACCGAAACCCCGCATGGCGCCGCAGGGAGCGTTGTTCGTGTAAACTGCCCGGGCATCTATATGGGCCGCGGGAATATGATAGGCACCGGTGGCGTGACCTGCCGCTCTTTCCAGCACTTTTCCGCCCACGGAGGCGTAGGCCCCCGTATCGCCCGTGATGCAGGCCTTAAGCGCCGTCAGTT
>SPDA01000368.1 GCA_004525155.1 Spirochaetales bacterium | reverse complement strand
CTCTCTTTTCTCGCGGATATCGGGGTTACCATAAAAGACAAGGGTATGAAGGAACTCGTGACCGCGGTCATCAAGCACCGGAACGAAAACGGTGTTCCGCAGCTGCCGGTGACCATCGGCGAGGCCTATGGCGGCACGGGAGTGGAGACCTGGGCCTGGGCTCTCTGCGACGCGCCGACTGTGCTCTATTCTTTGTCCAAAATCGGCTTCACAGACACATTGATGGATACGGCGATTGCCTTTCTGGCCGTACTCGTTCGGGAAAACGGCTGGGGCTGCTCGGTTTCGAAGGAGTTAGGTAACTGGAGGGGGCCGGGGAAGAAGAGCGATCCCTGCCCCTATGCGACCCTCATCATGACGAAACTGCTGCTGCAGCGGCCGGAAACCTACAGCCGGGAAATTCTCACCGGTGCCCGGGCCCTTCTGGGATTGTGGGAAAACAGCCGGACCGATCATCCCTATATATTTTACATGGGCAGCGATTTCCGGAAACTGAAACTGCCCTTTATCTGGTACGACATCCTGCATGTCACCGACGTGTTAAGCCGTATTCCGGAAGTAAGAAAGGACAGCCGGTTTCTCGAAATGTGGCACATCATCGACGCAAAGCCAAGGGACGAAAGCGGATATATTCCCGAATCCGTATACCTGCCCTGGAAGGCCTGGGACTTCGGTCAGAAAAAGAAAGGCTCGCCATGGATGACGGTTTGCGTTGAAGGAATCAGGAAGCGCCTGGATGGCTAAAGTTCATTCGATCGCGAAAACTTTACATTTGGCCGTAAAACTTCCTATACGAAATTTCGTTAAAAAAGGTTGATCGACGTATATCTGTGTGTTATGCTCATATTTCCCGTTGATAGGGACTACTCAGCGTTTCCGGTGTGAACACGCCGGCCTGAGTACTTTTCACGCGAATGGAAACCCAAGGTTTGAGGTAAAAAGACATGAGCTACTGGCGAATGCCGCTTGACGCCACAGAACAGGAAATCAGTATCGGCAAGGTGACCATCCTGGCCTACAGGTGCAAAGGGTGCAAGTACTGCATCGAATTCTGCCCCAAAAAGGTTCTTGAAGAGTCGCCGGATTTCAACGAAAAGGGCTACTATCCTCCGAGGGTCAAGGAGGAGGGCAAGTGCGTGAACTGCAATTTCTGTGAAACTATCTGCCCTGACTTCGCCATATACGTAACAGTGGAAGAGAGCAGGAAGATGATGCCCGGCGATGTCATCAAGGATGCAGACACGGGCAGGCGGAGGAATCGCCGTGAAAAGTAATGCTGTTCTGACAGGCACCCATTTCATGAACGGGGACGAAGCCTGTGCCGAGGGAGGCATGGCTGCCGGCTGTTCTTTCTTTGCCGGTTACCCTATCACCCCGGCTACCGAGGTCGCGGAACGCATGGCTTTCCGGCTGCCCCAGTCGGGCGGCGTCTATATACAGATGGAGGATGAACTCGCTTCCATGGCGGCCATCGTCGGTGCCGCAAGCGCCGGAGCGCGCGCCATGACCTCAACATCAGGGCCGGGATTCTCGCTGATGATGGAGAATATCGGACTTGCTGCGATGCTCGAAGTTCCGGTCGTGGTCGTGAATATCATGCGGGGCGGACCTTCCACGGGATTGCCGACGCTCGTGGGCCAGCAGGACGTCATGCAGGCGCGCTGGGGCTCTCACGGCGACTACGAGATAATCGCTCTCTCGCCGAAATCTCCGCAGGAATGTTTCGAACTGACAGTGGATGCATTCAACCTGGCAGACACGTACAGGGTACCGGTCATCATCCTTGGTGATGAGATGGTGGGCCACATGATGGAAAAAGTGATCATTCCTGACAAAAAAGACATCGAAATAGTCCCGCGCGGGAAGCTCCCGAAGCAGTCAAAGGATTTCATGCCCTACTACCCGGGGGAAAATGATGTTCCTCCCATGGTATATGCGGGAGAGGGATATAACATACACGCAACCGGCCTGACCCATGATGAATACGGCTATCCGCTGATCAATGCGGAAACGCAGGAACGGCTGGTACAGCGTCTTGTCCGGAAGATCCGGGACAACGCGGACAGGATTGTCCGGACCGAGGAATTGTACCTTGATGACGCCGAAGTAGTGGTCGTTTCCTACGGCTGTTCCGCCCGTACATCCCTGGAAGTGGTTGAAGCGGCGCGGGAGAACGGTCTGAAGGTCGGGTTACTGCGGCTTATTACAATCTGGCCTTTTGCGGAAACCAGAATCCGCCAGCTCGCAAAAATGAAAACGGTAAAATCCTTTGTCGTGGCCGAAATCAACTGCGGTCAGATAGCCTACGAGGTTGAACGCTGCGCCGGCGGACAGGCTGAGACCGTGCTGGCCGGTTTCATGGGCGGGCGGATTTTCACACCTGATGAACTCTACAAAATTGTGGAGGAGGCCGCCCGTTGAAACAGCGACTTATGGACGCCCCTCCGGGGACCGAAAGATCGGGCCGGCAGGAAGGACACGGAGACCATCCCCTTGACCAGTATCTCAAGGAAGGCAGAATTCCCCATATCTGGTGCGCCGGATGCGGAATAGGAATCGCTTTTACGGCTTTCTTGGGGGCGCTGCTCAAGGCTGAA
This sequence comes from Spirochaetales bacterium, assembly GCA_004525155.1. Taxonomy (GTDB): domain Bacteria; phylum Spirochaetota; class Spirochaetia; order SPDA01; family SPDA01; genus SPDA01. Next base: position 984 of record SPDA01000368.1, on the reverse strand, counting down.
TGCGATATGAAGAAGACGGTTGTGGTCTCCGGGATCGGCTGCACGGGTCGTGTCGCCGGATACACCAATGTGGATACGTACCACACGACCCACGGCCGTGCCATCCCCTTTGCCACCGGTTTGAAACTGGCAAACCCTGACCTTAATGTCATCGTTTTCAGCGGAGACGGCGATCTTTTCGCCATTGGCGGCAACCACATCATTCACGCTGCCCGCAGGAACATGGACATAACTGTCGTGTGCGTCAACAACTTCAACTACGGCATGACCGGGGGGCAGGGCGGCCCGACCACGCCTCTCGAGGCAAGAACGACCACGACTCCCTATGGCTGCGCTGAGCATCCCTTCAATCTGATCTACATGGCCAAGGCATCGGGGGCGGTGTACGTGGCGCGCTGGACGACGCTTCACACCTATGAATTGAGGGATTCCATGGTAGCGGCTTTGAAAAAGAAAGGATTCAGTTTTGTCGAGGTGATTTCTCCCTGTCCCACAGGATATGTGCGGCGCAACAAGCTGGGATCGCCGCTGGATATCATGAAGTACTACAGGGACAATTCCTATATAACGGATGATCTGGATCCGGACAATACCGCCCTGCCGTTCAATCCGAAGATAGCGGTCGGGACCTTTGTTGATGTCGAGAAGCCCACGTTTCTCGACATGTACAACAGCTGCATCGTTTCCAGGGCCATGAATCCTGTAAAGAAGAATCCGCAGCAAGCCGGTAAAGGAAAGTAACATGCCGATAGTGACCACAATTCAGTCAGAGAAAACGCAGGTGCGTCTGGCCGGATTCGGCGGACAGGGGATTGTACTTGCGGGGATGGTCCTCGGCAAGGCTGTTTCGCTGTTTGAAGGCGCCAATGCGGTAATGACGCAGAGCTACGGCCCGGAAGCGAGAGGCGGAGCCTGCAGCGCCGATGTGGTGCTGTCTCCCGGCAGAATAGATTACCCGAAGGTGACCAGCCCGGACATCCTTGT
>SPDA01000439.1 GCA_004525155.1 Spirochaetales bacterium | reverse complement strand
GGGCCGAAATCATCGAGCTTCATGTTTTTCCGCGCCGTCTTTTGAAGGAAATCCGGCGTCAGGTTCAGACGCAGCCCTAAGGTCCTCCCCGCCATCCCGAGTCCGTTGACCGCGCGGATGACCGCCGGTCTGTAGGGTCTTCCGTATTCGGTAGATGTGTTGCGGGTTTTTCTTCCGTCAGCCATGAACCGATCCTCTGGACAGCGCCCGCAGTTCCGCGAGTTTAACCACCCGCGTACGCGGTTCCGGATGCTCCGAGGCCTTTATCCAGCGCCAGCACATGGTCCCGCAGCCGTGGCCTGTCGTGTTGATCCAGTTCGGCAGGCCGGGGTCCTCATGCGCGACAATCACTTTCACGGAACCCTCTGCCCCGTACACGGCCGTATGCTTGTTTACATGAATGGTGAAGTACCGGTAATCGAGAGATTCCATCCAGTGATTGTTGAGCTGAAAATTCCAGTGCTCGCACTCCGGCGGCGTTGTTTCTATTACAAGAGCTTCATCCTGTTCCAGTTTCCAATAGCTGTGATAGTAGGCAATCTTCGGGTCTCCGCCGGCTGCCGTCGATTTTTCGGGATCGAACTGCGGCAGGCTGTTGACGTGTTTTTTAAAATCCCGGGCCCAGTTGGCGAAAAGAAAGGAGGCGCCGGAGACGAGCTTCGCGGCGGTCAGAAGTCCTTCGGTTACGGATTCGGGCGTCGGAGCGGAGGGCACCGGCGTCTGGCCGTCACTGCCGATCCGGCTGATGTGAAGATCGGCGGGGGTCTCCTTTTCCCTGTCGAGAAACGTCTGCCTTACGATAATCATGCTGGTTTCCGGCTCCATGGGGAGCCAGTTACCGGATTTCGGTGCCGCGCTCACGGTTATTTCAAAACTGCCGCCGGGTTTTATCTTCAGGCCGTCCGCATCGAGAAAACCGGTGGAAGGCAGCCCGCCGGTCCGGCCGTAACTGCCTTTCTGCGTGCTGAACCCCAGGAAGTGAACCGTTCCCCTGGTCCCAGTAATGAGGTAATCGAAAGCGCCGCTCACCGGGGCGTTATAATAGTAATTGTCCGGGTTATCGGCGCCCATTTTAACGGTTTCGTGCACCAGGCGGCGGAATACGGGCGCCCCGGGATCCGCAAATTCCAGGAAATTTTCCAGCCCCGCCCGGATTAGGCGGCTTAAGTACCGGTATCCCTCAGCCTGGCTCAAGGCATCTTTCGGCGAGCCGAAGCCCATAACCGATGCGCCGGCCGCCTTGAGTGTATCGCAGAATTCCTCCCAGACTTTTCCCGAGACAAGCCTGTCATAGGCAGCCTCTTCCCCGGAAACGCCTTGTAACCGGCGGCTTATGCGCGTGAAAAATTTCACTATCGACAATACCAAAACAAGAAGCCTGTTGATACTTCCCCCTCCCTTCCGGAACGTGTATACGCATTCTGTGAGTTTTGAACTGAATCTGTCAAGATTAAAACCGAATTTTCGATAAAGTTATTCAGCTTATTGGCATCCGGTCCGGACTTTATTTGTCCTTGACTGCCGGAAGACATTCAACTATTATATGCGCATCAATCATGTGGAAAAATCACGAACTCGTCCAGTACAGGACATACGAAGCGCAGGCGGGACCTTTGAGCCTATTCCTCAGGCTGGAGGGAGACGAGGTCCTCCTGGCCGCCGAATACAACGAGAAACAGAAAAGTCTCAAAACCCTGGCCCCGCTGTCCGGAAAAAAAACCTATCAGGACCTAGCCTGGATGCGTTATATCCTCGACAGCAATGTTTCGTCAATCAGTCTTCTGCCCATGCTTCCGGATAAACCGGTGGTAGTCCGGCCCGAATATCCGATCCACGTAATGCAGAACAGGCAGATTTCTTTTTTCGTAAACATTCCCATATGGGTCAGGATCCTCCCGGGCACCGCAATGCCAAAACCTATTGAACTGCCCAGTGTCCAGCTTTCCAAGACATGGTTCGGAGACACACAGGTGGGGGAAATCTGTTATGCCCTGAAAACCAGGGCCATGCGCAGTGAAACTGAATCGGCCCACGCGCCTTACCTGGTCACCTGTCCCCTGCAGATACAGAATAATTCCAGCAAGGTCCTCGACTTCGACAAGATCTGCGTGCATGTTGAAAATTTGAGCCTGTACCAGGAGGTGCCTGGCAGGTTCTGGACTAATTCGGTGTCCATAAGCTACCGGGAAGGGGATCAGAGAACACAGGTAAATGTTTCGCCCGAGGCGCCGCAGTACGCGGCAGGGTGCGTTAAATTGAGCGAGCCCAGAGACACCGGAACATCGAGTCTCGTGAGGCGGAGTTTTCACTTCTTTAAAAACCTTACAGGATTATAAAAAATGGGAGATATTTTTTCTTTCGTCACCATAAAAGAATTTTTTACACCGGAAAGACTTAAGGTTATTTTCAAAGTCGGTGTTACTATTGTGGGGGGACTGTTTTTCTTCCGCATACTCGCATTTATCGTCAGCCGTTTCACCAAGCGGCGGATATCCGCCCAGGCCTCCATGATCGTGCGCAAGGCCATTTTCTACACAGGTGTCATTATAGTTCTCATGGTAGTGCTCAAGCAGCTGGGATTTACCCTGACCGCCCTGCTCGGAGCCGCCGGGGTAGTCGGCATAGGCGTGGGTTTCGCCGCGCAGAAAAGCATTTCGAACCTGATAAGCGGCGTATTCCTCATTTCGGAAAAACCCTTTTCCGTGAACGACGCCATAAAAATCGGCGAAACCGTGGGCATAGTACTGTCCATCGACCTTCTGTCCACCAAGATCCGTTCCCTGGACAACCTCTACATCCGCATTCCCAACGAGCAGATACTCAACAGCGAACTCACGACCATAACCCGTTTTCCGATACGCCGTATGGACTTCGATCTCGGGGTTGCCTACAAGGAAGATCTTAAAAAAGTAAGGGCTATACTTCTCGATATCGCGGAAAAAAACACGCTCTGCCTTAACGAGCCGGAACCGATTTTCCTTATTAAAAACTTCGGCGACAGCGCGGTGGAGATTCTGTTCGGGGTCTGGTTCCAGAAAGATGATTTCCTGGCTCTTAAAAACGGCATGATGATCGAAATAAAGGAAAGGTTCGACG
>SPDA01000019.1 GCA_004525155.1 Spirochaetales bacterium | reverse complement strand
ATCGAACTCGATGTTCACCAGCAGACCGCGAAAGAGGTTTTCAAGCGTATCCAGGGAATCGAAGAGGAGCTTTCGAGCAGGGCGGATGACATTGACATAATGCATCAGCGTATTGCCCAGTACGACAAAGCCCTTGCCGATCTGGACGACATGACCGGCAGGGTGGACGAAAACTTGAGGCGCCTTCAGGAGGAATCGGAATTCGTCGACACCGTCGGGCGGCGGCTCAAGGATTCCACGGCCAAGATCATCGACCTCGAAAAAAGCATTCCTTCCATGAAGGAGGAATTCGCGCGGCAGAATCACGAGCAGATGAAAGGCGTGCTCGATCAGGCCATGCGGATATCCAAGGACCAGGTCGGGGAAATCCGCAGGGAACTCGTTGACACGGACAAGAAAGTAAATAATTTTACAGACTACATTACGAACCTGGAAGCGCGGAGAGACACGGTGGCTTCCAAAATACAGGATGCCATCCAGGTGTCCTACCAGAAATTCATTCAGAAGGTTCAGACCGCGCAGGTTTCCATGGCAGGGGAAACCGAAAAAAACCTCAACACGGTTTTTGAAGGTGTAAAAAACGGCACAAGGCAGCTGTCCGAACAGGCCAAAAAGGAAATGGACGAGTTTATCGAAAAAGCGCATGCCGTGGAACTCGAATACAGGCAGCACCTCAAGACCGCCGCGGAGAGAGGCAAGACGCTGCAGGATGAAGTTTTCAACGGAGTCAAGGATTATATTGAAGCCCGCGCAAAGGATGTGCAGAAGGACCTGATGGCGGTGCTTTCCGAAGGTAAAAAGGAGATTGAGGAGGCCAGGAAGGAACTGGTGGACGTTTTCGGGGCTGCCAGGACCGATGCCGAGGGCTGGAAGGCGCGGGTGGAGAAACTCCTCGAGGAAAATTACGCGGAATTCAAGAAGCAGTACGACGAAGTCGCCCGGGAAATAGAAACGAAGACCCAGAACATGGTCCGCCAGAGTGTAAGCGCCCAGCAGGACCAGCAGGAGGACCTGGAACAGTTCGTGTCCGGCACCAAGGAGCGCATGGAGGATTTCGAAAATCTCGTCAGCGGACGGATGGGTGAACTCGAATCCACCATATCCGAAAGGGAGAGGGTTTTCAGGCGGCAGATGGAGGAAACCTCGGAAAAAGTCAAGGACATGGCCGAGAACGTGGTGGAGCGGCTCGAGGAGCATGAGCACCAGATGGAGCTCCGTATCAACGAAAGCATAGAAACTGTGGAAAAGCGCATCGGCGATTATGAAGGCGACGCCGTCTACAAGTTCAAGAAACTGGAAGAGGTAAACATAGACATCGAAGCCATGGACAAGAACCTGCATCAGACCATGGAACTGATAGAAAATTCCCTTAAGCAGGATTATACGGATTTCGGAAAACTCCTGGAAAAACAGAGACAGGAAGACAAGTCGAGGGCGGAAAAGGACACCGAGACAATCTGGTCTTCGATTCATGCCCTGGACAGGGGGCTTTCCGAACTGAAAACAAAGGCCTATGAAAATGTTTCCGAAAAGCTGAAAATTTTCGAGGACGATTTTTTCACGGATCTCCGCAACCGAAGTGAATCCATGCAGAAGCAGTTCGGCGAATGGAAGGTTTCCATAACGAAACAGCTGGCTGAGATAGAGGATGAAAACGAAGCCAGGCGGAACGAGGTGGAAAAACAGTACTCCGAGAAGCTCAAGGAGCGACTGCAGGAACTGCAGGGTAAAATATACGAGCAGTATGACAAATTCGAGGTCCAGGTTGTCAGTTTTCAGCACGGAATCGAGCAGCGGATGCAGCTTTCCGAAGGCTCCCTGGGCTCTTTCGAGGTGAGTATAAAAAAGGACCTGGAAGAAGCGCAGGACTCTTCAAGGCTGTTTTTCGAAAAGGAATTCGCCGGCCACAACACGGCCGTTACCGAGCAGCTCAAGCGGTTCGAGAGGGACGTGGACCTGCAGCTTAAATCCATGGGTGGGAACCTCGACAACGGCAAGAAAGACGTGAGCGTCCTCATCGAGGCGGCAAGGTCCGATGTCACCCTGTGGCAGGCTGGTGTGCTCAACCAGATGAAAAACTCGGAAGCGGATTTTAACGAACATTTCACCAGTTTCAAAACCGAGGTCGCAGTGACGATCGGCGCGATTAAGGACGACTTCAACGCACAGCGCAACGACCTCATCATCGCGACGCAGGGGGAGAGAAACGAACTCAAAAACGAACTCAAGGACCTGGCGGAAATGGTCAATCGGCTCGAGGAGGAACTGAAGAGGAAGACGGAAGCCGCCCTGGAAAAATTTTCCAAGGATTACGACGGCTTCATGCTGGAATTCCAGAGACGCACGAGAGATTTACAGGCTGAAACTGACCAGCGCATGAAAGATTTCAGGGCCGCCGTGGCGGATACCAGGGAAAAAATAGATTCCGTCCACAAGAAACTTCAGGGAAAGCTGGACGAGAATTTCAAGATTATGAATGTCAATCTCCAGGAAATAGACAAGAAACAGAAGAATTTCCTTACCCAGACAAAGCTTTTCGACAGGGCCGATTCCCTCAGGGAAATTCTCCACCAGAATATCGATAACTTGAAGAGCGAATTGTCCGTCCTCGATGTCCAGGCAAAGGAGATGAAGGAAGCTGAAAAGAAGTTTCTGAAAATCAGCAAGCTCGGCGACGAAGTCAACACGAAGCTGACGAGATTTCTTGCCGAAAAACGCCGTCTCGAAGAAATGGAAGGAGATTTCAAAAAACTCATCAACATGTCGCAGACCATCGACAGCAAACTGGATCAGGTTACTTCAAGCCACGATGCTCTTCAGAAGTTCCAGGTGGAACTGCGGGGGCTTGAAGAACTCCGGGAGGATGTCAGCCAGAAGTATACGCGCCTTCTGGACAAACACGACGTAGTTGAAACGACGATGAAAGGGGTCGACAGGAGCTTCGAACAGCTTCAGCAGATAGAAACGAACCTTAAAACCATGCAGATAGACTTGAGCAGCGTCAGCGAAAGGTTAAAGACCATAAGCGGGCACATCATCACGCTGTCGAACAACAAGGAAAAGGCGGACAAGGCCGTCGGCCAGGTTGAAGTGCTGGATAACCTCCTCATGGACCTCGAGGACCGGATGGGAAAACTGCAGAAGGCGCGTGAATGGCTCGGCGGCGTGGAAACAAGACTCCAGGAGGTCAAAAAGGACGCGGAAACAGAAGTCCGCCTGCTGGGAACGCTGCTTAAGGAAAGCCCGAAGGAAGGGCAGGGCACGGACAGGGCGCCCAGTTCCAAGGAAAGGGACATGGTCATTCAGCTGGCACACAGGGGATGGACGCCTCAGCAGATAGCCAAACATACAAAGCTCAGCAGGGGAGAAGTGGAACTCATCCTGGAGATACTGCCGAGAAAGTGAGGCTGAAATGCAGGCAGAAGCCGCGGATCCGTATTCCCGGTGTTCAGCGGGAACCGCACATCCCGCTGCCGCAGGCCCCGCGGTTAAAACCGCCGCTGCAGGCGTCCGAGCAGACCGGCGAAGCGGCCTGATGTAATTTCTGGACCGCGAAAGGACTGAAAAGTTTGGTAAGGCTTGAACTGCCGCAGCTTGAACAGGCAACTTTTTCGTCACCGCGTACAAGAACGTCGAATCTACTGCCGCATTTTTTACAGGCATATTCAAATATTGGCATGTTTTTCTCCTGATTACAGTTTTTTATGTGTTTTCCGCATTCCCCGTGCCTTCGAAAGGCTTGTCGCCGAAATAAATGCCGGCCCACTCCCATCTGCCGTGCCGTTCGGGGTCCGCGGGAAAATTGATTCTTCTGAAATATAAGTACCATGTATTTATTCTGTAGGACCAGCCGTTTGTCTGCAGGTAGGCTTCCTGGGCATTTGAGTCACGGTCCAGCACCGAGTTGCACCAAACCCGCTGGTTTAGGAAGGTGCCTAGATGGGTGATGAAATCCTCCTCCTGCGTTTCCTCCTGGGCTTCCTCCTGCTGTTCCCACGAAATGGTGAAAAAATTGATCTTTCGCATATAGGTCTTGAGCAGCCGGACATCCTGTGAATAGATCGCGGTTTTTATGTTGGCGGCCAGCGTTTCCAGGCTGGCATAACTCCAATCCGGTCCCTCGTAGGTATAGAAATCGACAAGATCCCGGACTTTCTTCAAAGCGTCCTGGACTCCAGGTATGTAGGTTTCAGGGTATTTGAGGAAGTTGATATAAGCCTGTATCGAAAGGTCCCATTCTCCCAGGGCTTCGTAGGTTTTGGCCAGGTTATAATAGGTATTCCCTACGTCGATTTCCTCCTGGAAGCGCGCGAGCAGTTCCTTGTAATAATCAACCCTGATTTCCGGCTGCTGCGTAAGGTTAATAAGCTCCTTGAGACAGAAGAGATGGATCTTGCTGTCCTGTACGAGCAGATCGGGGTAGTTCTTGATTATCTGGTCGTAGTAAAACACGGCAAAGGGAAAGGCCCCTGCCTGCTTGTAATTCTGGGCGACTACCATCAGGTAATATCCGTTGAAAGGGTCCGCGGAATTTTCTTCGGTATAGGAGGTCAGAAAGAGATTAAGGGCTTCCGTCTCATTTTCCTGGAGCATAATCCTGATTATCTGCTGGATAATAATGAATCTGCTTTCATTATTTACCGTCTGTTTCTTCAGCTGGGAAAACAGTTTTTTGAGTTCGGGTTTTTTTTCCTTGACTCCCTGCAGGTACACGGCGCCGCCGCAGGATGAAAACAGCAGGAAACACATGAATGCCGTGACGAGGACTGAAATAAAAGTCGTTCTTTTCATTTTCCGCATAGTATCACAATAGAAATCCTGTTGGCAAGCTCAAGTGTATTTGTTAGACTTACGATAAAATCACAAAGGAAGTCAATTTACGTGGAAAATACTATTCGCATGAAGGGAACACAACTCAGTGTTCCGAGCACTCCCGTTATCCCCTTTATACAGGGAGACGGCATCGGCCCTGATATCTGGTCCGCGGCGGTCCGGGTTTTCGATGCTGCCGTGGAGCAGGCCTATGGAAGCAGCCGCCGTGTAGTCTGGAAGGAGGTCCTCGCCGGCGAGCGGGCATTCAGTGAAACGGGCGAGTGGCTGCCGGAGGAAACACTTACGGCCTTCCGGGAGTACCTCGTGGGAATCAAGGGTCCCCTCACCACCCCGGTTGGCGGCGGGTTCAGGAGTCTCAACGTAACGCTCCGCCAGGTGCTGGATCTCTACGTCTGTTTGAGACCTGTGCGGCATTACCCGGGCATACCTTCGCCCGTAAAACGGCCTGAATCGGTGGACATGGTCGTATTCCGTGAAAATACGGAGGATGTCTATGCGGGATTCGAGACGCCCATGGGCGATGCAAGGACGGTAAAACTCCTCGAATTTCTTAAAAACGAGCTGGGATGGAACATTCGGGAAGACAGCGGCCTAGGCATCAAACCCATAAGCAGGTATGGATCACAGCGTCTCATTCGCGCGGCCATCCGTTATGCCCTGAAAATGAAGAGAAAATCCGTGACCATGGTACACAAGGGAAACATCATGAAGTATACGGAGGGTGCTTTCAGGGAATGGGGCTATGAGCTGGCCGGGGCGGAATTCCCGTCTGAAACTATCGCTTATTCCTCCCTGGCGGGCGGAGACGCCGGAGGCAGGGTCGTCATAAAAGATGTTATAGCGGACGCGTTTCTGCAGCAGATACTGACGCGGCCAGCCGAGTACGAAGTAATAGCCACCATGAACTTAAACGGCGATTACATATCCGACGCACTTGCGGCGCAGGTAGGGGGTATCGGCATTGCGCCCGGGGCGAATATCAATTTTGACAGCGGCAATGCCATATTCGAAGCAACCCACGGCACGGCGCCGAAATACGCCGGTCTGAATAAAGTCAATCCCAGTTCCCTCATCCTTTCAGGCAAAATGATGTTCGATTACCTGGGCTGGGATGAGGCGGCGGAGCTTATTGAAAAAGGTATCATCGGCACACTCGAGGACCGGCAGGTAACCTACGATTTCGCCCGACTCATGGAAGGCGCCGAGGAAGTATCCACCAGCGAGTATGGAGATGCCATAATAAGGCATATGGACAATAAATGAGATGACGGCAAGCCATTGGAACCTGTGCGGAATAGCCGCGGTTTTGGGTCCGGTTATCCGCGGTGCGGGGCGCCTGTTCCTCGGCTTCTCTTCATCCGCACACTGCCGGGGCCGGAGCCTCAGACTCCTGCGGGTTTCTTTGGCTGCTAAACATGCTTTACCTGCCTTCCTCCTGTCTGCCGCCGCTGTGCTTGCCTTCCTTTCCTGTGTTTCCCAAAGTCCGGCATCGGTCTCCGCCGGGTCCGCTACCCAATCCACCGGCCTTGAAATTGATACCGGCAAGCCGGCGGAACCGCAGGGCGCTATTGACGTCCAGGCGCAAATTCTTAAAGATGTGCGGAATCTGCTCGAAACAGGGTCCCCGTCATCCCTGACCCGCGCGCTGGAGCAGCTTGAAAATTCAGAAGCCGGTAAATCCGAAATGGGCAGGGAATATGCGTATATTGCGGCAATGATCCTTAAAAACGTCTTTCCAAGGATGTACACCCTGTCAAGTGATCCCCCTCCCTCTCCCTCGAGCCTTTACCCGGCCCTTTTCGCCAGGTCCCTGGGAGGGGAAAAAAATCCCGATCTTTCCGGTCCGGCCCTGGCCGGGGAGGAAAATATCCTGAAAATCATCATCGGCTCCCTGATTGTGCAGGCGAGGAACACCAGCGACATTCTGAATTACGCGGAACCTGTTTTGGACCGGGGCTTGCGTCTAAAAGGAGGAAGCGTTATCCTCCTCTATCTGAAAGGGCTGGTGCTGGAAAAGAAATCGGATTTGACCGGCGCCTACGGCATGTATTCAAAAGCGCTGGAACTGGATAACACCTGTTACCCGGCAGATACGGGGCTTGCCCGGATTGAAATCATTGACAGGGAATTTCAGAAAGCCTACAACCGGATAGCCTCACTGGCCGCGGAGACCAATGCGGAATCCGGGCTGCTTGGTATGGCCGCCTACGCCCTGTACGGAATGAGCAGATATGAAGAAGCCCTGACCATGACAACAAGGGCAATGGCGGCGTCCCAGGACACGGACCTCGTTTTTCTCAAGGCAAAGATCCTCATGGCCCTCGGTTCCTACGGACAGGCGGAAAAGCTGCTCCAGATGGTGGAAAAACTTAAATCCGGAGACGCGGACGTGATCATGACGCGTCTTGCGCTGGAAGAAAAAACAAAGGGATTCAAAGCGGCCCTTGCCTACGCGGAGGAAAAATGGGCGGAGTTCAATGACAACGGGGTCTTCAACGAGGCTTACGCCAGGCTGTTGATGGAGGATAACCAGAGGGAGAAGGCGAGGCCGCTTCTGTACGCGATACTCACTTCGGACCCGGGACGGGTATCTGTTCTCATGATGCTGCTGGAGGACGCGGTAACCCTTCTAAACTGGGAACAGGCGGAACTCTTCGCCGACCAGATAATTGCAGTGAGAAAGGAGAAGGGGACAGGGGCCGGAACCCTGAACGAAGTGAGGTTCCTCGAGCTTGCGGTACGGGCCGCCGTTAAAAACGGATCCGCCGATAAGGCTCATACCCTGGCGGAGGAACTGTACAATCTGAATCCGCAGAATGCGGCTGCCGCCCTGCCCCTGGTCGAGAGTCTCGTTGCGCTTAAAAGATTCGTTGAAGCTGGGCAGCTGATCGATGAATTACTTGCCAGGTCGCAGCCGGGTCCGCCGAAAAGCCGGCTTCTTTACCTGAAAAGCATGACAGTTGAAGGAAATGATGCTGCAATATCCGTTCTGCAGCAGTCGCTGTTCGAGGATTTGACGAACGTCGATGCCCTCCTCGCCATTTCCGAGGCCTATCTGGCCGCCGGAGATCAGAGAACGGCGCTCAGATATCTGAAACAGGCTGCGTCGATGAATCCCAAAAACGCGGAAATATCCGCAAGACTTCTCAACCTGCAGGCAAAAATCGCTCAATAGTACAGGAAAAAGGGTAGCCGATGATTGACGGTACGATGGAAAGAAAAATTAGAATCCTGATAGTGGAAGACGAAATTATCACGGCTAAAAACCTCGAATACAAGCTTTCGTACCAGGATTACGAAGTTGTCGGTATTGTTTCTTCCGGGGAGGAGGCGCTGGAGGCAGCCAGGAAACACCGTCCCGATCTCATACTGATGGATATAAGTCTCAAGGGAAGCATGGATGGAATTACCACGGCTTCGAGAATAAAAATGGAACTCGATGTACCGGTTATTTACATGACGGCTTACGTGGACGACTCCACCATAAACCGTGCCAGGCTGACTGCGCCCTTCGGATATATCGTGAAACCCTTTCAGATACGCGAGCTTCGCAGCAATATCGAGATGGCCATGTATAAGCACGGTCTCGAGGCAAAACTCAAGGAGAGCGAAGCGCGGCACAGAATGATATCCGAGCTCATCTCCGATTTCGTTTTCCTTGTCCGGTTTACGAAAAAGGGGGAACCTGAACTCGAATGGATAACCGGCGCCTATCAGCGGATTACCGGTTACTCTCTCGAGGAAGCGGAAAGTCTCGGGCACAAATGGCTTTCGATTGTACGCAGTGAGGATCTGCCGAGCCTTAAGGATATGCGGAAAATGTTCCGGGAAACGTCTTCCCTTCCCGTTGTTTATGAGTGCCGCATAACAACCAAAAACGGGGAACTGAGGTACCTTAAAAATTATCTCAAACCGGAATGGAATCCGGCGGGCGGCAGACTTGTAAAAATAATCGGGGCCGCGCAGGACGTTACCGAACAGAGGCTTGCGGAACTGGAAAAGGAAAAGCAGCACACCCAATTAATCCAGGCGGACAAGCTCGCTTCCCTGGGTATTCTGGTGGCCGGCGTGGCCCACGAAATTAATAACCCCAATCAGACCATCCTCATGACCGGACAATTTCTTAGGGAAGCCTGGCAGGGTATTTTGCCCATACTGGACAGGCATTTCGAGGAAAACGGCGATTTTCTCCTGGGCGGGGCCGAATATTCGGATATACGCACCGACCTTCAGAGCCACTTTTCCTGGATTGAAGACTGCGCGAAAAGGATAAACAGCATAGTCAAGGATCTTCGCGAATACGCGCTGCCGGACGCAGGCGCGCCCATGACCCTGGTAAACATCAACATGGTGCTGAGGTCCGCGGTAACTCTCGTGTCCAATATGGTAAAACACGCCACCACACGGTTTGCCGTGGAATATGCGAAGGACCTGCCCATGGTAAACGGAAGTTTTCAGAAACTTGAGCAGGTCATTATAAATCTTATCCAGAATTCATGTCAGGCCTTGCGGAGCAAGGACGAGGGAATTTTTGTTGCTACCTCGTTTGATCCTGTTTCAAAATCGGTACTCATCACGGTCCGGGATGAAGGGTTAGGCATACCGAAGCATGAATTGCCGCATGTCAAAGATCCCTTTTTTACGACGAAACGGACGACGGGAGGCACGGGACTGGGGCTTTCGGTTTCGAATACCATCATACAGGACCACGGCGGAAAACTCGAATTTACATCTGATTCAAATTCGGGAACCACGTCGGTCATCATGCTTCCCGTACCGCCTTGAGACCTCTAGAAGTCCCTTAAAAACGCTTGAGCAGTTCCTCCGCCTTTGCGTAGTCTTCCTCGTAAAGGAGTTTCATCTGCGGCCGGTTTTCGATTGAAGCTACCACCCATCGAAGGATGGACTCCGCCTCCTTCCTGTCGCTGATGGATTCAATCTCGCAGATGCCTTCGTACAAGGAGCCTTTTTCAAAAACACCGACCGCGTTTTCGTAGGCCGCCGCTTTTTCCCCCTTTTCACGGATACGGCGCTTTGGGTCCCAATTGCGCTTCATGAGGGATCTTGCCAGCTGGATGTAATAGTCCCAGCCTATCCTTCTCTCCTCCTTGCCTGCGGCTTTGGAATCCTGCGATGCGGCTGCTTTTCGCCCCAGGGAGACCGAGATATCCGGATCCCCGAAGGATATTATGCCGCCGGGAAGCTGTTCGTACAGCATGCTAAGGACATACCATGAGGGGGTGTAGGAAGGATTGATTTCCACGGAACGAATGAGGTCCTCCCGCATTTCCCTGGTACGGCTCAGGGCTTCGAACAGGCCCTTCACCTGGCCCCACCTTCCAAGGGTGGACGCGCGCCAGAAGTAGGCCTTTTCGTTGTAGGGATCGAGGCTGATAGCGTCATCCGCCCAGGTCCTTCCTCTCATCAGGAGCTGCAGCAGTTCCTCCTTCCGTGCGCCCTTCTTCTCGAGCTGCTGGGACCAGTTGAGGGAAAATTGCGCCAGCAGTATGAGGGCGTCGGTTTTTTCCCGGGTATCGGTCAGTTCCGGCAGCTGGTATTCAAGGAATCGGAGACCTGCCTCATGTTCCCCCGACGTAAAGTAGGATTCCGCCCGCGCCAGAATATCGGGGGACGCATGCACCCCTGCAGCGGTGAATACGAGAAGGAGGAAGACCGGCAGCGCCGGGGACGTTTCAGGAGTCCAGCGTTTTAGCTTTGGGGACATCTTCGAGATTGACTTCGCCGATGGCGCGTATCTCACCTGTGGTCAGGTCTACAATCTTGGAAATGACGCTGGTGTAGGTTTTCTGGGTAACGGTGCCTACGAGGATAAGTTCGGCGCCCAGCAATTTACCCAGTTCGGCTGCTGAAATTTCCTCTACCATACCGGTTTTCGAAAATTTGTATTCCTCTAGGATGCTGTCTATGCGTTCCCGTTCCAGCATGGAAAAAAGTTCCGGATCATACATCGCCACCTGCATGGAATTGGCGATGTCCCTGCCGAGGTCGATTTTCTTGCCTTCCTCATTGACAAAAGGGAGAACTGCAAGCCGCCGGACCGGGACCTTGTCTGCCAATCCGCTGACATCGAGGTAACCCCAGTAGCTGTCAATGACGTCTTCCGCAAGAATTTGTATGCCGGGCTTCAGGGAATAGACAACGGTTCCGTCCTCCGCGGTTTTGCCGCTTACACAGGAATAAAAACCGGACGCTGCCGCCGCCGCCGCAAGGAATAACAGTACCATTCTTCCAGTAGGTTTCATGTTTAGCCTCCCTTTAAAAAACAATAGCACGGATGACATCTGTATTCAACAATGAAATTCTTGACCTGATTGCATTATTTCTGTATATTTCATACAAGAAAGGTAGGAATTAAGCCGATGTACGATACGTCCCATGACATAACAGACAGGATAAAAAAGCTCAAGAAGGACATGAACGCTGTCATACTCGCCCACAGCTACCAGCGGGCTGAAATACAGGACCTGGCGGATTTCGTGGGGGACAGCCTCGGTTTGTGTATCGAGGCTTCGAAAACGGATGCGGAAACAATCGTTTTCTGCGGCGTACACTTCATGGCGGAAAGCGCGAAACTTCTCAACCCCGAAAAGCTCGTTCTCCTTCCGGAAAAATTTGCAGGCTGTCCTCTGGCCAACATGGTTAGTCCCCAGAGGCTTAGAAAACTGAAGGATGAGCATCCGGATGCGGCGGTGATCACCTACATAAACAGCACCGCGGCTGTCAAGGCGGAGACGGATATTTGCTGTACCTCCTCCAATGCCGTAAAAGTTGTAAATTCAGTCCCTGAGGGCAGGGAAATTCTGTTCGTGCCCGATAAAAACCTGGGCAGGTGGGTCATGGAAAAAACCGGCCGGGACATGATCCTCTGGCAGGGCTACTGCCCGACTCATCACCTGGTAATTCCCGAACACATCGAGGAAATGAAAAAAAAGCATCCCGGAGCTCTGGTTCTCGTTCATCCTGAATGCTCAAAGGAAGTCGCGGATACCGCCGATTTTGTGGGCAGTACCGAGCAGATAGTGAAGTACTGCACCGGTTCCCCGGCCCGGAGTTTCATCATAGGGACGGAGGAGGGAATACTCCACCGTCTTAAAAAATTCAATCCGGACAAGGAATTTTACCTTGCTTCGGAAATCATGGTGTGCGCCAATATGAAGCTCATCACGCTGGAAAGCGTGCTGCGTTCCATGGAGAGGAAAGAGACTGTCATCGAACTGTCTCCGGAGCTCATGGAAAAGGCGAAGCGCCCGATCGAGAGGATGCTGGCGCTTTAGACGGCGCTTCAGGCCGAGTCTTTAGGAGATTGCATGTTTGCAGTATCGTCCCGGGTCCGTTATGCACTTAGAGCCCTTTCCCTTCTGGCGGGAGGCTGTGGACCGCTGGGATCGAAGGAAATAGTGTCCCTGCACAGCATCGCGGACAGGGAAGGGATATCCCGGAAGTATCGCGAGCAGATTTTCAATCCGCTTAAAAAGTCCGGCATCGTGACCGGCAGCCGTGGTCCCGAAGGCGGCTACACCCTTGCTCGAAGTCCGGTGGAAATAACGCTGTACGATATTGTCACTGCCCTGGAAGGTCCGGTTCTGACTGCACAGTGCAGTAATCATAATGATGACTGTATCAGGTCCGGCAGATGCAGTTCCCAGGCCTTGTGGGAAGAGTTACAGGATGTTACCGTATCCTTCCTCAAGGCAAGGACTCTTGAACAGT
>SPDA01000305.1 GCA_004525155.1 Spirochaetales bacterium | reverse complement strand
GCTCTGCCCGGTGGGCAACATAAACAACAAGACCACCATGGTTTTCGGTACGCCGGAAGACGTGAAACAGGAAGCAATCGAATGCCTTAAGACCGCGGCGCCCGGCGGCGGGTACATCCTCGCCACTGACCACAGTATTCACGACGATGTTCCCAACGCCAACGTGTACGCTTATATAGAAACGGCAAAAAAATACGGCACCTATCCCCTAAAGTTCTGATGGAGGCAGCCATGACATCCGCGGAGAGAATGAGAAAGACCTTAAACCACGAAGAGCCGGACCGTGTTCCCTATGATCTGACAAGCACCCTCGTTACGGGCATCCACTGGATAGCCTACGAACGCTTGAGGAAGCACCTGCGCATGCCGGTCCGGGAACCGGTGCTCTATGACATGGTCCAGGGCCTTGCCAGGGTGGATGACGACATGCTGGAAAGGCTCAAGGTCGATACGAGGGGTGTGCTGACTGGCAGTCCCCTGGGCTGGGAGCTTTCAGTAGAGGAAACGCCGGCTTACTCCCAGTTTACCGATATCTGGGGCATCACCTGGCGGCGGCCGAAACCCCACGGGCTCTATTTTGACATGGTCGGCAATCCTCTTAAAGGCAAGTCTTTGGATGAAATAAAACAGTACCGCTGGCCGAATCCGAAGGACGAAAACCGGCTTAAGAATCTTAAAAATGAAGCCAAAGCCCTGGCTGCTTCCGAATGCCTCGTAGTCCTGGGAGGCGTGGGCATGACAGTCGGCCTGCTCCAGACGTTCCAATGGCTGCTCGGTTACGAGGAGAGTTTTATCGCCCTGGGACTCGGGGAACCGAAGGCGGATTACATAATCAGCACGCTGGCGGAACTGGACATGGAATTCTGGAACTGGGCGATTCCCTACCTGGGGGATGACATCAGCGTTGTCCTCTACGCGGACGATTTCGGCATGCAGGACGGACCGGTTTTTTCCAGGGAAACATCCGACCGGTTTTTCAGGCCCTGGTATGCAAAGATATTTTCCGTCATTAAAAAGAACAACCCGCGGCTTAAAATCTTTTTTCACTCCTGCGGCGCCACGAGGTTCGTCATCCCGGACCTTATCGAGGCGGGGGTGGACATCTTAAACCCGGTGCAGGTTTCGGCGAAAAACATGGACACGAAGCAGCTCAAAAAAGACTTCGGGAAAGACCTCGTGTTCTGGGGCGGCGGCGTCGATACGCAATTCGTGCTGCCGAGGGGTACGGTAGAGCAGGTAAAGGATGAAGTGAAGCGGCGGATAGACGATCTTGCGCCCGGGGGAGGGTTTGTATTCAACCCCGTGCATAATATCCAGGCGGACGTGCCGCCGGAAAATATCATGGCCATGTGGGAAACTCTTATGTCCCATGGAGTGTACCGGTAAGCGATGGATAAACTCAAGGCTACGACAATTGACGACGTTGCCAGGGAAGCGGGGGTATCAAAGTCCACCGTGTCGCGGGCCCTGGCGAACTCCCCGCGCATCAGCGAGGAAACGAGGCGGCGCATCGTGCAGATTAAGGACCGCCTGGGTTATGAACCGAGCAACCTCGCCCGTGGCCTGTCGCTGCGGAGAACCTATACCGTCGGAGTGCTCCTGGAGGATATTTCCAACAGCTTTTTTACCGAAGTGGCCAAGGGTATCGAGACGACCCTGAAGAAGGCCGGCTACACCATGTTCCTGACGAGCACGGGTTTTTCCTGCGAAGAAGAGATTAGGCTTACCAGGACTTTCCTGAGCAACGGAGTGGACGGCATTCTGATAACCCCGGTCGATGAGAACTCCGAAGCCTTGAGCCTTCTGAAGGCCCAGGGCATACCATTTTTTGTGCTGAACAACAAACCTGAGGACCCCGCCGTAAACTGGGTCGACACGGAAAATATCAAGGGCGGGTACCTCGCGGCGAAGCATCTTCTCGAACTCGGGCACCGGAAATTTTTCATCCTGCGTTCCGTCAAACTGAAAGGCTGCAGGGAACGGTTTTCGGGCATAGAAAAGGCCCTCGGGGAATTCGGCCTTTCCGTCAGCGATCAGGCCGTGGCTGGGGACGCCAATACCCGGTCTGATGGTTATGCCCTGACCAGGAATTTTTTCGAACACAGCCTGAAGGGATCCATGCCCACCGCGGTGATAACGACGAACGATGTGGTGGCTATCGGCGCCATGGAATATTTTTTCGAGAAGGGCATCCGTATTCCGGAGGATGTTTCCATAATAGGTTATGACGATATAAGTCTTGCGGGACTCATCAGGGTTCCTCTGACTACGATTCATCAGCCGAAGTTCACCATGGGGGAGATAGCGGCATATATGCTGATAAACATCATCGAAGGCCAGGCAAGAGGGCTGCCCCATCAATACCTGCTCCAGCCCCATCTTATCGTGAGAGAATCCACCAAGGAGTTGAAACGTGACCAGTAGAGAGAGGGTCGTTAAAGCGGTCAATTTCGATTTTCCCGACCGGCCGCCGGTGTCCCACGCCATCCTGCCTTCCGCCATTATTCATTACGGCGAAAAACTTTCGGCCGTGCTGAAGGATGTGCAGGAGGATTTCGGCTGGGAAATTCTTCCGGACCTGAAACCGGAAAACTATCCGCCCTATTACAGGAAGGGAAGGGGATATGACGGCTTCGGAACCCTCTGGGAAACAGAGACCATGGGCGAGTACGGTGTGCCGGTGGAAATGCCTTTTTCGGACTGGAAAAACTATGGTTCCTACAAGTGGCCGGATTTCGAAATAAAACCCGTTACGGCGCGGCTGTACAGCGGGCACATGTGCCATCCGGGCAAAGAGAAATCTCCTGATTTTTATGCCCGCGGCGGCTGGATTCAGTTTTTCGAGGAAATGCAGCAGCTGCGGGGGTTTACCCAGGTGCTCATGGACCTGGCGGAGGAATCGCGGGAAATTTACCGGCTCCGGGACGATCTTCTGCAGTTCCATCTCCGGCAGCTCGACAAGTGGTTTACGCTCAACTACGACGGCCTTCACTTCGCCGACGACTGGGGGTCCCAGCAGAACCTGCTCATTTCCCCGGAACTCTGGCGGAAATTCTTCAAACCGGCATACAGGACCATGTTCGACAAGGTCAACGCCGCGGGCCTCGATGTTCATTTTCATTCCGACGGATATATAACGGAGATAATCCCGGACCTCATCGATATCGGCGTCAAGGTATTGAACGCCCAGGTTAATGTCATGGACATGGACTACATTAAAAAGCATTTTAACGGACACGTCTGCTTCAGAACCGACCTGGACAGGCAGAAGGTGACCCTGTACGGCACACCGGAGGAAGTGCGGAAACATATCCGGCAGGTCTTCACACATGTCGGCTCGGAAAAAGGGGGCGTCATCGCCTGCGGTGAAATCGGCCGCGATACGCCGCTGGACAGCATAAAGGCCATGTACGAAACCTTCATGACCTTTAAATTTTAATTTTATGTTTGACAGAACCGCAGGTTGGCGGGTAGGATTAATTAACCCGTTTACGCGGTGATGCGGAGAATGAAAACAAGGTTTTTTAAATAGGGCTCACACTGTTCGTTGAACAGTAGAATCTTATATTAGAAGGAGTTCTTTATGAAGAGAACAAAACTGGCTGTCTTCGTGCTGGCACTCGTGGTTCTTCTTGTAACCGCGGGGCTGGTGTTTGCCGCCGGCGGCAAGGAAGCCGGCACGGCCGCAAAAGGCAATGTACCCAAGAGGGTGGGTTATGTTGTCAATTATTCCATGCATGAATGGTATCAAAACCTCATGAAAGGCATGAAGGAAAGGGCTGCCCAGCTCGGCATTCAGCTCGAGATAATCGACGCCAACCTCGACATGGCCAAGCAGGTTTCCGCCGCGGAAGACCTCATGGCAAAAGGCGTCGACGTGCTTATTCTCTCGCCTGTCGAACAGAAAGGCGCGGAACCAATCCTGAGAAAAGCCGAAGCGGAAGGCATTCCGGTGGTAATCGAGGCGAGCGCTGTCGAAGGCATGAAAACCCTTGTTGCCATCTGCGATTACGACTGCGGTTTCAAGGGCGGCGTGGAAACAGCAAAGTATTTCAAGGCGAACATGAGCGGCAAGGCCCGGATTCTCGCAGTTGACCTG
>SPDA01000398.1 GCA_004525155.1 Spirochaetales bacterium | reverse complement strand
CTCATATACCTGGCCGCCGCGGTCCCCGCCCGCCCGGCCTCGTCGGAAGCGTAGTCAACAAGATCGTGCACATGGAGCACGTTCCCGCAGGCGAAGATGCCGGGAATGGTGGTCATGAGCCTGCTGTCCACCAGGGGCCCGCCGGTGCCGGAATCAAGAACGGCGCCCGCTTTCTTGGTAAGCTCGTTTTCCGGGATGAGGCCTACGGAGAGAAGCAGGGTGTCGCAGGGCAGAACAAAACTCCCCGACTCATCCGGCAGCCCTTCCTTTAAGGGAGTTACCGTGACGGACTCTATCCTGTTCTTTCCCGAAATGCCGGTAATCAGGTGGCTTAAATAAAGGGGAATATCGTAATCATTCAGACACTGTACGATGTTCCGCGTGAGTCCGGAAGGATAGGGCTGTATCTCGATAACGGCAAGCACCCTGCACCCGATCCAGTGCATGCGCCTAGCCATGATAAGGCCGATATCCCCGGACCCGAGGATAACCACATTCCTGCCCGGTACAAGCCCTTCGATGTTGACCAGCCGCTGGGCGAACCCGGCCGTGAAAACGCCCGCCGGCCGCGTTCCCGAAATGCGGATGTTCCCCCTGTTCCTTTCCCTGCAGCCCATGGCGAGCACAACAGTCCTCGCGCGAACGAAGACAACACCTTCCGCGGCGGAATAACAGACAAGCTCTTTTTCACCGGCAAGATCCCGGATATCGGTAACCGTGGTCCCGGTGAGGGCCTTCACCTTCGTCTCCGTAAGCATGCCGATATCGCGTCCGGCATATTCTGGACCAGTCAGATCCTCGCCGAAACGGTGCATGCCGAAACCAGGGTGAATGCACTGATTCAGTATGCCGCCCAGGCAGGCTTCCCGATCGATAAGGACCGCGGAAAACCCTTCTTCAGACAGTTTCAGGGCCGCCGCCATTCCCGCGGCGCCTCCGCCGATAACAGCCGAATCGAAGGCGAGGGTCTTCATAATTCACCCAGCAGAAGGGGACTTTCCGCTCCCCTTTTCGTCATTTCCCCGTATTCAAGACCGGTTTCCCTCTTAAGGATTTTAAGGATGTGATAGGTGCAGAACCCGCCCTGGCACCGTCCCATGGTGCAGCGCGTGTAGTATTTTATGCCGTCCAGGGTGTCGTGGCCCCTCCTGACAGCCTCCAGAACTTCCGCCTCCGATACCTGCTCGCAGCGGCACACGAGGTTGCCGTAGGCCGGGTTTCTTTTAATAAGCTCCGCCGCTTCTCCGGCGCTTAAGTCTCTGAGTCTTGGGACTTTATCGATGAAGGGATCGTAATCGTCCTTTTCCTTAAGTGTACCGCCTTCGGCCTTGAGCATGGCTTCGAAAATATCTTTCACATATTCGCCTATTGCAGGAGAAGCGGTAAGGCCGGGGCTCTGAATACCCGCGACCTGGATAAAACGCGGAACTTTTTCCGACGGCGCGATGTAGAAATCCTCATCCTCAAGGGAGGGCCTTAAGCCCGCAAAGGCCGCAATGACGTCGGACTCCGAAATACCCGGTACGATGTTGCGCGCGCTGTCGATGATGCGCTGCAGCTGGTCCCCGCTCGTGGCCAGGTCGTCCTTTTCCCGCACCTCCTCGGCGCTGGGCCCTATCAGCACCGTGCCCTCCACCGTGGGAACAACGAGCATGCCCTTGGAAACGCCCGACGGCACGGGAAAGATGATGCGTCCGGGGCAGGCCCTGGTGGATTTATCGAGGACGTAGTATTCCCCCTTCCTCGGCCGTATCGAATACTCCTCGGCCCCGAACAGGGCGGAAACCTCGTCTGCATAGAGCCCGGCCGCGTTTATGACGTATGTAACCCTGAGATTTCTGCCGTCTTCCGCCTGAATGACAAAGTGCCCGCCGGAAGACACTGCGGAGCGCACATGAAATTTCTTTACCAGCGTGACCCCGTTTTTTACGGCCGATTCCACCAGGGAAAATACAAACCGGTAGGGTTCTATTATACCGCCGGCAGGAACGAAGAGGCCGCCCAGGACATCCGGATGCAGCTTCGGTTCGAGCGACAGGGTCCGCTCCCGCGAGCACAGTTCAAGATCCTCGGCGCCGTTTTCCTGTCCCTGGCTGAAGAGATGATGGAGATGTCGTAATTCTTCCTCCCGCAGCGCGATGACCAGGATGCCGCAGCGTTTGAAGGGAAAGTCGAGTTCCTTCTGCAGATTATCGAACATGCGGCTTCCCGCTATTTCCAGCCTGGTTTTAAGATAGGAACCTGCGTGATGGAAACCGCCGTGGATAATCCCCGAATTGCCCTTGGAGGTGCCGAAGGACACATCCGCCTCTTTCTCGAGCAGGGCAATGGACAGGTCGTAGCGCGAGAGGGTCCTGGCAATCACGGCGCCGCTCACGCCCGCGCCGATGACAGCCACATCAAAATCGGTTTCCGGCAACATGGTCGTAAGTGTACCTGTTTGCCCTGCTTAATGCAATTCCAGGGGGAAACGGCAAAAAAAAACAGAACCAGAGAAGCCTTCCCTGATTCTGCATTATGGCGTAAAAATCCGGACTTATGCCGAGTGGGGTGAATCCACCGGGCAGACATCGGCGCAGTTGCCGCAGTCGGTGCATAACGAGGCATCGATGGTGTAGGGAGTGCCTTCATTTATCGCGTCCACCGGACATTCGGAAATGCAGGCTCCGCATTCGATGCATTCATCATTAATAGTATATGCCATACAAACGCTCCTTGAATTTGATATATTATGCGGACGATAATACTTCAATCTGGCGGTACTGTCAATAAAATAATTCTTAAGTTAATTTGTCATGATTAATAAAACGAAAATCCGGCAGCGGCATCTTTAACCTTCCCGCCGGAATAATTCGGCCGCGATTCTCTTATCCGAAAGCAACAGCATCATCCAACCGCAGCTTGGGAGGAAAAGCCGGAGGGCAGTGTATTACTGATATTGAAAAATAGTCTACCCCGCCTGCCAGAAGGATTGAGGAAATTCCGGAGGCTCCGCTTCTCCATGTTTTTTTTTGCGGTCTTCGAGGATACGGCTGCAGGGAAGTCCGAAAACAGGATGAACATGGTCAGGGGCGAGGTCGCAGAAGGGCCTCAGCACGAACATTCTTTCGTGCAGCCTCGGATGGGGTATGGCGATTCTTTCGGAGGCTGTAACGAGGTCGTCGTAAAAAAGGATATCGAGGTCGATGGTTCGAGGTCCGTTCGGTATGGTCCTTTTTCGTTTAAGTTTTTTTTCCGTTGAAAGAAGAAGCGCCAGAAAACTTTCCGGCGCGAGCGGGGTGCTCATTTCAAAAACGCAGTTTAAAAACCTGCCCTGATCCGCGTAGCCCCAGGGT
>SPDA01000050.1 GCA_004525155.1 Spirochaetales bacterium | reverse complement strand
GTTGAAAAAGGAAAACCGGTCACTGTTGAATATTCACCGTAAAAGTAAGGAGAACCACCATGAAAGCTATCGTGAAGACTGATCAAACAGCGGGATCCTATGCTGTCAAAGATATGCCTGTCCCGAAGCTGAAGCCGACGGAGGTCCTGATTCAAATCAAGGCTACCGGACTGTGTTATACCGATATGTCTATCCTGAACGGGCAGTACAAAGGCAGAAAGCCCGTACCTATACCAATTGTCATGGGCCATGAAGGAGCAGGAATCATAGCCGAAGCAGGAAAAGAAGTGAACACGCTTAACGCCGGCCAGCGGGTAGGTTTCGAGGCACTGGGAGGCTGCGGCAAATGCTACAATTGCAGAACAGGTTACAAGAATATGTGCACCGATTGGAATCACATCGGTATTACCTATGACGGCACTTTCGCCGAATATATGGCCATTTCCGAAGACCTGGTTCACGTATTGCCGGACAATGTGGAGTTTGCCGATGCCGCCCTGCTCGAGCCGCTGGGTCTCGTAGTGCGATCCATCGAGCATGTAAAGCCTGTAATCGGCGAAAGCGCCGTAATTGTCGGTCCCGGCACGGTCGGCCTGCTGCACCTGCAGGCTCTGGCTGCGGCGGGCGCATCAAAGCTGATTGTAATAGGGCTTGATATTGACAAGATAAGGTTCGGGATTGCAAAAAAACTGGGAGCGACACATATCGTAAACGCGGGTAAAGAGGATCCGGCAGAAGCCGTTATGGAGATCACCGGCGGCCGGGGTGCCGATATCGTAATCGAGACGGCAAGCTCGCCTAAAGTCTGGGATTTCCTCCTCGATGTCGCAGCTGCGAAAGGGCGCGTTTCTACTTTCGGGCTCTATCCCGAATCGAATTTCAAGCCCCTCGCCTTCCTCCGAAAAGGCTTGACGATCTACGGGGATGTGGCTTTTCTGCAGAAACACTTTATGCGGGCAATCGGCTGGCTGGAAACCGGCAAGATATCTGGCCAGGCTCTTGTAACAAAACGATATACTTTGGATCAGGCCGCGGAGGTTTTCGACGCGTTCAAACATAAGGAAACGGTGAAATGCCTTTTCGAACTCTGAGATTGAGTGTTCTTATACATGGCAGGTAATAACATTATGCATATCAGAAGACAGACACCCTTTGATGCGGCCAAACTGGCTGAACTGATGAAGGAGGCTGGGGTGGAATTGCTTCTGGCCTCGACCCGCCACAATACCCGCTATCTTACAGGCGGCTATTACTACCCTCTGTATATGTGGGATGCCCACGCCCGGAGAACGCAGTACCTTTCTTTTGTCTGCATACCAAGGGGCAGTCTTGACGATTCTTTTTTTGTGGGCCGGCCCGGCGAAGAGGAAGTGATGGCGGAAGCGGATGCATGGCCGGGTCTGTGCTACGAGGCTGAAAAAATAACGAGTCTATCGACCGCAGCCAGGACAGTGGAGGTGCTGAAGGAACGGAAACTTGACGCTCTGCGTATCGCCCTGGAGCTTCCCTCTGTCCCGGCGGACGTCTTTGGAATTTTGAAAGATCAGCTTCCCAGGGCGGAATTTTTCGACGCCGTTCCCATTATGGACAAACTACGGGCAGTGAAGAGGCCTGGTGAGGTCAAGAAAATCCGCGATGGAACGGGGCGGATTCAGGATGCTTTGGCGGCGGTCCTGACCTCGGGCAGGGAAGGCTTAACAACCGCGGAGATTGCCAATCAGGCCGCTAAGGAATTCCGTAAAAGGGACCTTCATTTCCTGTATGCCCTCGTGTGCGCGGGACCGGGTTTTTTCAGAGCGCCGTCAGAAAAAAGAATCTGGAGGAGGAATCAGGTACTTCACATCGATGCCGGAGGAATGCTTGACGGCTACATCGTGGAATTGTGCCGGATGGGCTGTCTCGGCAGGCCCTCGTCCCTTGCCGGCGACCTGCTGCAGGGATGCCGGGATTTGGAGAAGGCAGTACGCGATTTACTCCGTCCGGGAGTGAAAGCCTGCGACGTTCAGCAGGGAGCAAACGACTTTCTTGATGAATATCCTCTCGGGGCGCACGGCAGATTCATAGCTCATGGAATCGGCATGGTCCACCATGAGGATCCGGTTATCAATACGAATTCGGGAGATCTTCTGCAGGAAGGAATGATACTGTCCATCGAAATGGAGTTTCTGCACGACGAAGCGGGCCATGTAAAAATAGAAAACATGGTCGAGATAACCGGCACCGGAAACGAACTGCTTAGTTCCCCGGGCAATGACTGGTATCTCTCCAATCCCTGACCAGGAAGGAAGAAATGAAGAAGATCGGCATCGCTCTGTTCGCGACACTTCGGAAAGGAAGATCGGATTTGGCCGATAAGGGCTTTGTAATGACGAAGGCAGTTACCATTGGTGAGCTGCTCGAGGAAATACATATAACGGATACCGATGCTGCGAGCGTCTTTGTGAACGATAAGAGAGCCGGCCATGGAACCGAGCTGCAGGATGGAGATAAAGTCAGCATCTTTCCCCTATTAGGCGGCGGTTAGTCACTTTCGACAATTAATTCCGCACAGCTAATAACCCCAAAGAGCTTTGCAGTACATTAAACCATCCTTTCCCGCATCTTCGGAAAGCAATACGGGGCCGTTATAATTGATCCCGTGCAGGGCGTTTACAAACACGGAATAGTCATAACCATCGGTTTTTTCGGGACACCTGCGGGTACCTTCGAGGACATGGGGTTTCTCAAACCGGATAAGAGATATGAGGGTTTTATACCGGTCGAGTTTTTCTTTCGAAAAAAAATCTTCTGGCAATTCGCGGGTGCTAATCATCGACATAATGTTTTCCTTTCCCAGGGGTTCAAGGAATTCCTCTATTTCTTCCATCGAATTCAGGAAGTTCGTGCGCAGGGGGCTCAAGGGCTCCACGAGAATCGTTATGCCGTAATTAACAGCTATTTCACCGAGCATGAACAAAAACTGCAGCACTTGTTCTTTGGCTCCCATTATGTCCCCTTCGACAGGAAGGAGGCGTGCCCTCCCGTCGCTCCAGGACAAAGTACGGCAGCCCAGGTCGGTTATGCGCTGAATCGCTTTTTTAAGATATTCGAGCCAGATATACGTGTTGAATCCTTTCTGCGTTACACGGACATCTTGCGGCAGGTCCACCGAGCAGACGTCAAACTTAATACCGCTGCGCAGGAGCTGTTTTTTCCGTTGGGGGAATTCCTTGTCGGCTGCTTCGGTTATGAGTGCAAGAGGCAATTGAACCCAGTCAAACCCGGCGGAGACGGCTTCATCCAACTGTGATACCTTGGTGACCTTTTTACCCCATCGAATACTCATTTGCATTACTCCGTTTATCTATACTTCCGCCAGATTTGCAAGCGCATCCAGGGCAAGCAGGTAGCTTTTCTTGCCGAATCCTCCTATAACGCCGATGCAGACGGAGGCGATGACTGAATGGTGGCGAAATTCCTCCCGGCTGTAAACATTGGAGATGAAAACCTCGATACAGGGCAGAAGCATGGCGCCGATAGCGCTGCGCAAAGCGTAACTATAGTGGGCCAATGCTCCTGCGTTGATGATCACACCGTCAAAAAGTCCCGGCGCCCTTTGAAGGGAGTCGATTATATCTCCTTCACTATTGTACTGTTCGCATTCTACTGCGACATCCAGTTCATCGGCACGCTTCTTAAGGCTTTCATGGATATCATTAAGCGATCCTTGGCCGTATATGGAGGTTTTTCGTTTACCCAGAAGGTTCAAATTAGGGCCGGAGATGACCAGGAATTTTTTTTTCATACTGTATCCTCACTCTTTTCCTTGAGTCATGATAGCCACGGGTCGTGCTTCTGGTCCATGAGGGCATGCAATGCAAGAATATAGCCATGCGGGCCAATTCCGCAGATTTGACCTATGCAGACCGGCGCTATGACGGATGTGTGTCGAAATATTTCCCGTTTATAAATATTGGAAATATGAATTTCAACCGCGGGAACCTGGGAGGCGGAAATGGCGTCGCGCAGGGCGATGGAGTAATGGGTGTAGGCGCCGGCATTAAGCACGATCCCGTCGGCAGTACCCCGGCACTTCTGGATGCGTGTTACGAGCTCCCCTTCGCTGTTGGATTGAAAAAAATCGATCGTAATGTTCAGTCTTCTAGCCTCGGAAGCCAGTTCGGAATTGATATCTTCCATTGACTTGCCGCCGTAAATACCAATTTCGC
The DNA here is from genome assembly GCA_004525155.1 of Spirochaetales bacterium. Lineage (GTDB taxonomy): Bacteria > Spirochaetota > Spirochaetia > SPDA01 > SPDA01 > SPDA01. The sequence goes on along the minus strand of SPDA01000050.1, from coordinate 4,827 downwards.
GCAAGCCGAGCATGTTCAAATTGGGTCCATGAATTATTACTATATGTTTCCGCTCCGGCATAGTACCCTCAACGATCCTGATCAGAATGGATAATGGTAGGCTAAGTTAATCAAGGTGTCAATTAAAAAATCAAATAAAAACTGTCCGGTTTTTATGAAGCGGGCGAAGGGAGTCGTCCTCCGGTCGCAGACTTCCTGTCTGCTCCCTACAGACCGCCTCGCTCACTGGCGCGTACATCCTGTACGCTTTTCCTCCCCCGGGTCGGCGTTCGCTCGTTTCGACACCCTTCGCAATACTGTTTTAAGGGAGGATGCTTATGTAAACTGTCCAGTTTTTATGAAGCGAGCGAAGGGAGTCGAACCCTCGTCACGAGCTTGGGAAGCTCGGGTAATGCCGTTATACGACGCTCGCAATCACTCAAACTATAAGCGAAAGCCGCGGGAAGGTCAAGGTTTTTGCGGTGATTGACTTTTGATAGGTTTGTAATTATGATGTGCCTCAATTTTTACGGCGCTTCTTCTGGATGAAGCGTAATTCCAAAAAAAAACGAAGGTGGCGCCATATGAGCCGGACTGTACAATCAGCCTATTCTTCTCCCCGGATTGAGATGCGTTCCTGCCCGGGGAAAAGAGGGCAGGGGGTTTTTGCAAAGGAGCCGATAGCGAAAGATGAAGTTATCACTGTCTGGGGCGGAGATGTCATGACTCTACGGCAGATGTCCGATATATCCTTCGATTTACGGCGCTTAAGTATCCAGGTGGAGGATGACCTGTATCTCGTTCCGGGAACAGTGGGTCCCGGGGACAGGATAAATCATTCCTGCGAGCCTAATGCGGGGTTGAGAGGCCAGATTTCGCTTGTGGCCATGAAAGAAATCGCGGCGGGAGATGAAATCTGTTTTGATTACGCCATGAGCGATACCAGTACATACGACGAGTTTTCCTGTATCTGCGGAACTCCGCTATGCAGAGGGGCCGTCAGCGGAAATGACTGGAAACGGCCCGAGCTGTGGGAGCGCTACGAGGGGTATTTTTCCCCCTACATTCAGCGGAGAATCAATATTCTCAAAAGCCGCTGATCATTTTACCGTGTAGCGGATTATCTCCTTGTCAAAAGCGGAAAGTATGAGAAGGGTATTTTCCTTTTCCAGATAGGGTATGGCGATATCCCCGCCGGGGTGCTTCATCGAAAAGCGTTCCTCCCGCTCTCCCTCCGGCGTGATAACTTCAAGTTTAAGGTCGACAAGCACCGGGTATTCGGGAAGGGTTTTCTGGAAAATGCCGAAGACCATCCCTTTGCCGGGATTTTTCGGTTCCGTCATAACCAGCTCCGCCCTTGTCTCTTCGGTAACCGTTTCCTCCGGTGCCGGAGTCTGGGAAACTACGGTGCCCGGTTTTTCCTGTTTCTCAGCCTTCCTGCTGGAAAAAATGAAGGGTATGCCGTCCTCCGCCATGGATAGCAGGGCCTCGGTAAAGGGTTTGCCCACATAATTCTGGACCTTAATGATTTCCCCTTCTTCGCCTTTGCTCACCACAAGCTGCAGGTCCACGGGACCGGAGAGGGGAGTGTCGGGTACCGGTTTCTGTTCGAGAATTGTTCCCGGAGCTGCATTATTGAAAACCCTGATTACGGGCTGTTTTATATTGATGAGGGGACCGGATGTGGAGAAAAGCGATTTGAGATGAATTTCAAGGTCGCCCAAGTTCCAGCCTATATAGTTTTCCACCCTTTCGATAATGGCGCCGCGGCTTACCTTCAGGATCACTTTTTTCCCTGCACGGAGCTGGCTTCCGCTTTTCGGATCCTGCCCCAGGACCGATCCCTTGTCCGCGGGAACGGCGGAGTAGCGCAGCTCGATAATGGGAACGAGATCCTTCTCCTGCAGCGCCAGAATTGCATCCATTGACTCCATTCCTGTCACTTCGGGAACCATGGTGAGTTCCGGGCCTTTAATAGTAAGGGAGAAAGTGAGAATCCCGACAAGTATCATGAGGATAATTATACCCGCCGCAAACAAGGCAACGATTTTAACCTGTTTTTTCTGCGGATCCTTGTGCAAATTTTCGTAAGACTTCATGCAGGTGCTCCAAGAAAAGAACCGATAAAACCCGGATGTCCATTAAGGAATGATCTCCAATCGAGCGGCTTTTTCGCTTCCATCTGCAGCTCTTTTACAAGGAGAATACCGTTCCCTGTTTGTATCAAAATTCCTTCCTCTTTGTCTATACCTGCAACCATTCCGGGCCTTACTGCTGTCGAGGCACCCACTGTAACGCCGCCGCCGTATACCGATGCCCTAAGAAGGCGCAAGTTTTTACCTCGGAAAACGGTCGTTGCGTAAGGCCAGGGATTGTAGGCTCTTATCATTCTCTCGATAGCTGATGAGGATAGCTGCCAGTCCACTATTCCGTCAGTTTTCCTTATAAGTCCGCACCAGGAGGCATCCTCGGGGTTCTGGGGACAAAATTCAGCTGTACCGGCAGACAGCAGGTCAAGCGCCCTCAGCAGCAGATCCGCTCCTGTGAGGGAACAGAAATCGGTAAGGGAGCCGGTGGTTTCCTTTCCCGTCAAGGAAAATGATTCCTGCAGGATTATGTCGCCAGCATCCATTTCCCGGGCCAGGCGCTGGATTGTGATACCGGTTTCCGTGTCGCCGTTTAGTATGGCGGCGGTTATGGGAGAAGGCCCCCTGTATTTCGGAAGGAGGGAATGGTGAAGGTTGACGCCGCCTTCGGGGAACAGCCGCAGAAAATCAGGAGAAAAAATGTGGCCGTAGGCCACAACTACCAGAATATCCGGGCTGCGGGAACGGATATTCTCTTCCGTTTTTTCATCCACCCTGTCCGCTTTTACCAGGGGAATTCCCAGTTCCGCGGCTGCAGCCGCCAGAGGCACGGGCTGCGGGGTACGGCCCCGGCCGGCGGGCTTGTCAGTATTGGTAAGCACACAGCAGACCTCATACCACGAAACAACCGCCTTCAGGGAGGCAGTACTTATTCCGGGAGAACCGGCAAATACCACCCGCATCAAATTCTCAGTTTTTTCTCGTAGATTGAAAAAAGCCTTTCTTTCCTGTTCGGAGGGAGCCTGTCCGGAAAAAGGATACCATCCAGGTGGTCCATCTCGTGATGGATAACTCTGGACATTATGCCGTCCGCCCGGAGGGTAAAGGGTTTCCCGCCAAGCCCCACGGCCTGCACGGTTATCAGTCTTGGGCGTATGATATCGCCGTACAATCCCGGCAGGCTCAAGCACCCCTCTTCATAGGAAATTTCTTCCAATGATGTTTCCAGTATTTCAGGATTTATGAATACCATGGGTTCTTCATCCGCCGCATGGCATACAAACAGCCGGATGAGACTGCCGACCTGCGGTGCCGCCAGGCCGATGCCTTTCCCCGCATGCATGGCGTCAAACATCTGTTCAACGAGAACCGGGATATCACCATTTATGTATTTTACCGACTCCGCCTTCTGCGAAAGCTCCGGTGCGCCGTAGGTCAATATATTCAACATTGTATCTCAGGTTAAAACTAATATAAAACAGGTGTTATCGTCAATGAAAAAAGCAGCCGGGGGTGAACAGGCGGGTGTAAAACCGCCCAAGACTAGAGCAGATTCCTTGCGTCAATGTCGATTTCCATGTACACGCCGGAAGGACAGGAAAAATCGAGGGCTGCTGCGCGCACGAGGGCGTGGGTTTTCGAGAAATCCCAGCTGCGCAGAATGAGGTGAAACCTGTGGTTGCCCGCTATGGTCTGGATGGGACATTCCGCGGGGCCCAGAACCTCGGTGCCCGGCTGTCTGGCCGGGCCGAGACGTTCGGAAAAGTTCTGTGCGGCTGTTTCCGCCGCATCTTTCCGCTTACCCCTGAATACAATTCTGAAGAGCCTCGTATAGGGGGGGAAGGACAGACTTTTCCTTATCAGCAGTTCCTGCCTGAAAAAACCGTCCAGATCGTTCCTCTGGGCATACTGGATAGCCGGATGTTCCGGCCGGTAGGTCTGGATAATGACCCTTCCTTCGGGAAGGTATCTGCCCGCCCTTCCCGCGACCTGGACCAGCAGGGAAAAAGTCCTTTCCGATGACCGGAAGTCGGGCAGCGAGAGGGTCGTGTCCGCCAGGATTATGCCTGCCAGCTTAACCTTGGGAAAATTCAGTCCCTTTGCAACCATCTGCGTTCCGACCAGCACATGTATCAGGCCCTCCCGGAATTGGGAAAGTTTATCCCTTAGACTGTCCTTCTTCCTCGTGCTGTCGGCATCCACCCTCTGTATGTTCATGTAGGGAAAATTCTTTGTAAGCTCCTCTTCAATTTGTTCGGTGCCGAAGCCCGCGTATCCGATGTCCAGGGAACTGCATTCAGGGCAGACCTGTACGGGCAGCGTATTGTAGCCGCAGTAATGGCAGATCATCCTGTTTTTGTTTTTATGATACGTCATGGTAATTGAACACTGCCTGCACCGCATTTCGTAACCGCAGGAACGGCAATGAAAAAAATAGGAGAAACCCCGGCGGTTTAAAAAGAGGATTGTCTGCCTGCCTTCGTCGAAGGTTGTTTTCATTTCGGCAAGGAGCTTCCTGGAAAGGGGGCCCTTTTCCCTGTTCATGTTAACAATGCTGAGTTCGGGCATGCCGCCGCCGGAGTGCCGTTCCGGCAGGGACACCGCGGTCAGCTTTTTCTCTTCCATCAGGTGCCAGGCCTCTATCGACGGGGTGGCGCTTCCCATCACGAGCCGGGCCTTGTGGGTGCCGCAGCGTTTCATGGCTATCTGACGAGCATGGTACCTGGGCGAGGAGCCGGATTTATACGAGCCTTCGTGTTCC
>SPDA01000443.1 GCA_004525155.1 Spirochaetales bacterium | reverse complement strand
GCATACGGCATGTTTCCCCACTATCTGGTGGAGTTTGTAAAAAGAAGGAGGATCTTAAGCTTGGAGGAGGCTGTCAGAAAATTGACCGGGCTCCCGGCACATGAGGTTTTTCACATCAAAGATCGGGGACTGCTGCAACAGGACATGTATGCGGATATCGTCATAATGAATTTCGACGAACTGCATGCGAAGAATGATTTCCTTAATCCCGAGCTGCCGCCGGAAGGAATAAAATTTGTCATTATAAACGGAAAAATTTCCTACGAAAACAAAAAACATACCCGCGTAAAGTCGGGAAAAGTATTACGGAGATAAATCAGTGAGTAACATAGACCTAATGCGATGCCCCTTGAGGGAGACAGCAAAAACAGCCCCGACGGATATCTGGGATGATTCCTACGCCTTCAATGAACTGAAATACGCCATTGAAAACGGCGCAGTGGGGCGACAACCAATCCGGGGCATCGTCCGAAACCTGATGCTGCCGAATCCTGATAAATAAACCATAGAAAGAAAAGGTATTTATTTGACGAAGATTTTTTCAAGAGAAATAACATGCAAATGAGCGTTCTTCCGGTTTCTTATTTCAGCGCAATTACCTCCGGAAAAAAAAGCATAGGCGACTGGGCGAAGGAAGGGACCGCGTTAGGACTTGATGGTATAGACATAAGCATTTTATTTCTTCGGGAGAGGGACCGGGAATCGCTTAGAATGTTCAGGCGGGATGTGGAGGCTGAAGATATCCAAATCAACGGTGCTTCAACATATCCGGATTTTACTCATCCGGATGCAGCGGAGCGGTCCCGGCAGAAAGAGCTGTTCCATCTTGATTTGAGGGCACTGCATGAGGTGGGTACAAGAATCGTACGCATAACCGCAGGACAGGCACATCCGGGATTAAACAGAAAAGACGGTATTACCTGGGCCCTCGATGGAATATTGGGGGCGGTGGACAGTGCGGAACATTTTGGGATTCAGCTCGTTTTTGAAAATCACGCGAAGCCGGGAGTGTGGGAATTCCCCGATTTCGATTTTCCTTCCGACATTTTTCTCGAATTGGCGGATAGACTAAAAAGCACTCCCGTGAAAATTCAATTCGACACAGCAAATCCTATTGCTTATGGGGACAATCCCCTCTACATCCTGGACCATGTTATTGACAGGATTGCCGTGGTCCATGCGTCGGACACGAAAGAGACTGGCAGGCTCGTTCCTTCCGTTATCGGGAAAGGACTGGTCCCCTTCGGTAAAATTCTCGGCCTGTTGAAGAACAACGGATATGATGGGTGGATAAGCATAGAAGAGGCGAGTGGTACAGGAACGGCCGGCGTTAGGACCGCTGTCGAGTTTATCCGGAATTGCTGGGAAGGGGAAAATAATGATCAATAAAAAAACGGCGCTCGTTACAGGAGCGTCCAGGGGCATTGGACGGAGTATTGCCATTCGCCTGGCGCGGGATGGATATGCCGTCATTATTACAAGCAAAACGGCGGAGCCGGACAATCTCGAAAAGGGGGCTTTTGAGGTAAAAAATGCCATTGAGCAGGCAGGCGGTGAAGCTTTTATCTGTCGGGCGGATATTTCCTTGAAGGAGGAACGGGACCGGTTAATACGGTTTGCGGTCGATACCATAGGCAGGGTAGACCTTCTAGTCAACAACGCCGGCATCGAACCGCCGGTTCTCGATATGCTCGAGGCATCGGAAGAAAGGTTCGATACCGTTGTCAATACGAACCTTAAAGGCCCCTATCTCTTAACCCAGCAGATTGCGAAGAGCATGGTTAAATGGATGAGGGATAACATTGTCGAGTCCCCGCGTATCGTGTTCATCACCTCTGTACAGGCGTATATGTCTTCGCCGAAAGGCTCGGAATACGCCATGACAAAAGCCGCCCTTCACATGGCTATGCGAAACTTCGCCCATCGCCTCGGCAAAGAGAATATCTATGTGTTCGAGATTGCGCCGGGCATTATTTATACGGACATGTCGAGTGTTCATGAGGAAAGCATCAACGACATGATTGAGGAAGGTGAGAAACTTATTACCAACAGATGGGGAAGGCCGGAGGATGTAGCCGCGTTGGTTTCGGCAATCGCCAGGGGAGACCTGGATTATTCTACCGGTTCCACCATAGAAGTCGGCGGCGGTATGGGGCTGCCGAAATTATAAGTCTATGAACCATGATCAGAAAATAAGGATTATCCATGACGGGATCTGTCATCTCGGTGAGGGGCCGGTTTGGAATGTCTTCCTTCAAAAACTATTTTGGACTGACATTTTCAACCGACGGTTATGGATGTACGATTCCTCAATCAAAATAACTTCTCTATTCTGGGAGGGTAGTTTTAAAATCGGTGGGTTTGCCTTTACGAAAAACGACGACATCGTTGCTTGTACGGATCGGGGAGTTTACCTGTTGCGAAAGAGCTGCCTGGACAATCCTGAGCTTCTCTTTGAGATACCTTTTCGAAGAAATGAGATGTTCAACGATATAACGGTGGATCCTGCGGGAAGAATTTTCGCGGGAACCCTGGACAGGGATGGGGACGGCGGCGTACTGTACAGACTGGAGAAAGGGAAGGCCCCGGCGGTTATTCTTGAGAATATCAAATGCAGCAACGGCATGGCATTTTCCTCGGATAACAACTATTTTTATCATACGGACAGTCTTCAGTTTAGCATTCTACGGTATTCCTATGATAAGAAAACAGGCGATATCGGAAAATCCGAGATTTTTTATAAAGGCGATGAAGCACGTGGAATGCCCGACGGCATGACGATTGATTCCGAAGACCATATTTGGTCGGCATTCTGGGGAAGTAATACGGTCAAGCGGTTCAATCCCGCAGGGGATATCGTAAAAGAGGTGCGTTTTCCTGCAAAACAGGTTTCCAGTGTTATGTTCGGCGGAAAAGCCCTGAAGGAGTTATTCGTTACTTCCTCCTCTCAGGGAGCAGTTGACTTAAAGAGAGGATATAATAAGGAGGGTATCTTTTTGGGAGGGTACACCTATACCTTTGCCGCCGATGTCACAGGTTTGGAAGAGCGGCTTGCGGATTTTTAATTTTTTATGCGTAAT
>SPDA01000191.1 GCA_004525155.1 Spirochaetales bacterium | reverse complement strand
TGAATAAAAAGATTTCCGAAAAAATCGAGCAGCTCGAGCTGCTGGGAATTCCGACGAGAATGGTGGAAGACCAGGCCAAGATGTTCCAGAACCTTATAGGCGTCATGGACCGCTGGCTCCTCGAAAACCGGATTTCCAGGCACAGGGCGAAAAAATTCTTTACCGCCTTTGGTTCCATCATGAACGAGAGGAACAGACGCCCGGTTGAGGAATTCGAAAAATGTTTCGGCTATCCGCCGCCGAAATTGATCACCTTGAGTCCCACGAAGAAATGCAACCTCGCCTGCAAAGGCTGTTACGCGGCATCGGCCGCAAACACCGACATATCCCTTCCCTGGGACATAGCGGACAGGATACTTACGGAGCAGAAATCCCTCTGGGGCGCGCATTTTACGACCATTTCCGGCGGGGAGCCCCTTTTATACGAAAGTCAGGGCAGGTCCCTGCTGGATCTCTGCGAAAAGCACAACGACATGTTTTTTCTCATGTACACAAACGGAACGCAGATAACAAAAGAAACCGCGAAACGTATGGCGGATCTCGCAAACATTACGCCGTCAATATCCATCGAAGGGTACGAGGCGGAAACGGACGACCGCCGCGGAAAGGGCGTGTACTCCCGGATTCTGAAAGCCATTGAAAACCTCAGGGAAGCCGGAGTACTTTTCGGGATATCCATAACAGTCACAAAAAACAACGTCGATACGGTATTCCGGGACGAGTTCCGCGAAACCTACTTCAACAAAATCGGCGCCTATTACGGCTGGATCTTCCAGTATATGCCCATAGGCAGGAGTTTCAGCCTGGATTTGGTCATTCCCCCGGCAAAACGACTCGAAATGTTTCGAAAAACCCGGAAGTGGATCCATGAAGAAGGCCTGGTTCTGCCGGACTTCTGGAACAGCGCGGTCATCAGCAACGGATGCATATCCGCGGCAAAGGACGGCGGCTATATCTACATAGACTGGAACGGTAATGTGACGCCCTGCGTATTCAATCCCTACACCGTATCCAACATTAAAGACGTCTACAGCAGGGGCGGCAGCCTGAACGATGTAATAGACACGCCATTTTTCCGGAAAATCCGGCAGTGGCAGGATAACTATTTCGAACACGGCTTTCAAACCGACGCCCATACGGCCGGCGGCATCGGGACAAAGGGCAATCAGCTGACTCCATGTCCCGTCCGGGACCACTATGCCGTAATGAGAAGCATAATCGACGAAACCGGCGCCCAGCCTCTCGATGATAACGCGGACGCGGCCCTGGAAGACAGGGATTACTACAGGGGCATGACCGCTTACGGTGAGGAAATAGGCAGGGTTACAAGGGAAACCTGGGAAAAGGAGTACCTTGGGCTGAAAAGCTGATTTCAGCGCACAATCACATACTCGTAAGGGCCGTAGAGGTGGAGCTGCTCCACGCTCCCGTCCGGCAGCCTTATAGTTCCTGTAAACTCGCCTAAAAACCTGAAATAAATAGGCCTCTGCACAAAAAGCAGTACCAGGGGCCTGATAATAAAAGGAATTTCATTGATAACGTCGGTAACGTTGAACAGGATGCCGGTTTTGTATTCCCCCTGAAGTTCGTAATCCCCGTTTTTCGCGTACAGTTTGACCTTACCGGGGTATGAATACGGCATATCCGGAGGCGAGTAAAAATCCGAAGGCGTCAGGGTGTAGTCGTAGGTGGTGAAAACCCATTTATTTCCATGCGCCACATTGAGCCGCGGTATATGCAGGGCTCCGAAGCTGTCCTGACTCTGTGTGTCAGGAGTCCCACAAACCACCGCTTTTCCCTGGGAAGAGAATTGTCTGAAAATACCCTGAAAGCGTGCAGATAAGGGTTCTGCTTCGTCAGGGGGCTGATAATAAGCGATTTTTCCCCGTACCCCTGACCTTTTACGTCGATTACCCTGCCTTTAAGGGTAAGGGTGCCGGAGACATCCGCCCAGGGTGAGGAGAGGATGCGGATCATGTAATTCTTCCTGTCCATCGAGAGGTAATCGATGCCGTCGCCCGCCTTCCAGGAATCGAGGATGTTGTTAAAAACAAGCCTGCATTTCGTGTCTTTCAGATTGAGATCGATATAGTAGATGGCATTGCCGCCCTGGATCGTGTTTGTTCCGTCGGAAAGATAGAGCCTGTCGGTATCGTTGTATACGCTTTTGGGATCCATTTCGAAGGTTTCCCAGTAGGCCTTTCCGTCCGGCTCACAGACGAGTATGTAAATTCCCCACTTGTTGAACACATTAGTCTTGATATGAAACAGATTTATCATCAAAATCCAGCCTTCGTTGAACCTGGACATGAAGTAAATTCCCTCGTTCTTGCCCTGCCTGAAGTCCTGGGAGGTGAAGGCGATGTCTTCATTGCGAACATAAACTTCATCCGGATTTTCCCAGAAAATCTTTTCCGCTTCGTACTGATCATTTTGTGCCTGGACCAGAACGGGGAAGCAGCAGATATTCAGAAGCATAATGGACAAAAGGGTACGCATAGTAATAAAAATACCAGATTTTAATGATAACCACAATAAAGGAAGATTTAAGCCTATGGGATCTGATGCCGAAGATTAGAAAGGGGCTGAGACTCTTGCCGAATAGCGGGGAAACATGAAAAAAATCGTTCTGGTTTTTGTAATCTTACTCATACTGGCGGGCCTGGGGTATGTTGCCATCCGGTTTATCACACCGATGGTGTTTTCCGTGAAAGAAGGGTTCTCCAGTACCCTCGACCGGGAACTTGTTCTCTCCGGCGCAGACAGCATTGAAATTTACACAACCCTGGACGAATGCATGATCACCGGCAGCGGGGACAAGTCCCGCATTACGGCACGTCTTTCCCTGACGGCCGACCTGTCCCAGAAAAACGGTGAGGCGCTGGCCGGGAAAGATGTTACCTTTACCATGAATCAGCGGGGCAGCAGAGCGGTCATAAGAATCGAGGTAAGCCCCGGCATCATTTACCTGCTTAAAGGGACAAAAACCTACACCTACGCCGAGATTCACATACCCGCGGGTATTACCGTCACAGCGAACGATAAAAAAGGCAGCCTGTACTTCAAAAATCTTAAAAATAATCTTACCATCAACAACAGGCAGGGCGACATCTACGTACAGCAGTCCTCGGGTACCATCGCCATTACAGACCAGCGGGATGACATCTCCATAGAATCCCTCTCCGGGACCCTTTCCATAAAAGACACTGCCGGAGCAATTCTCATAACCGGCGTAAAAGGCGCCATAGATATTACCGACACCTCAGGCCCCCTGGAGATACGCGGTGTGGAAGGAAACATTACCATTAAGGACACGAGGGATCTGCTGAGCCTGGAAAATGTAAAAGGGGATGTGACTCTTTTCGTCAGAAACCGGGGCAAGGTCTCATTGAAGGGAATAACCGGCCAGATTATCCAGAACCCTTCCGGTCCCTAGGCCTTACGCACAATATTCTGCAGATCTTCCACAATCGATGCGTTTTTCTTCGATATGTTTTTCAGGTTTTCCACCATCTCCATCATTGCCCTGTTACTCTCCGCCTGACCAGTGAGGGATTCCTTTATGCCCCTGGAAGCCTTGACCAGCATTTCCATCGCAGTCTGCATGACGCCGCTTTTTTCCGCCTGGTCCCCGGAAAGGTGCCTGATTTCCTCCGTTGCCCGGACCAGGGAATCCACTGAACTCAAGATTTCGCCCGCCCCGACTTTCTGCTCTTCCATGGCGGAGGAGATGGTCTGCATGAGGTTCGAGGTCTCCTTAATATCCGATGAGACCCTGGAGAAGGCCTCCCCGGCCCTTTCCGCCAGCGTCACACCGTTTTCTATTCGATCAATCATCACCTTTATATGTTTCACGATGTCCCTGGTGCTTTTGGAACTGTCTTCCGCGAGCCTCCTTACCTCATCGGCCACAACGGCGAAGCCTTTTCCTGATTCACCCGCATGGGCTGCCTCTATGGCAGCGTTCATGGCAAGCATGTTTGTCTGAGCCGCTATTTTGGATATAACATCGATTATTTCCTTAACCTTTACCGAGGCTGTTTCGATATCCTTGATGGCGGAAAGGGTGCTGGATATGGCAACACCGCCTTCCTCCGCCACGACGCTTAATGCCCGGGCAAGATTGTCCGCACTGGAGGTAATTTTGGACACGCTTCCGATATTTGCGGTCATCTCGGAAATGGCCGCGGAACTCTGTTCCACATAACTGGCCTGGGTTTCCACACGGGCCGAAACTTTTTCTATGGACTGAAGAATGCCGCCTATGGCTTCCTCCGTCCTGGACACTGTTTCCGCCTGGGTATCCGTGCTTGCCCCGATGTCGGCTATGGAGTCGACAAAACCCTGCACTATGCCTGTGCTTGAATCCACGGACAGGTTAAGGGCGGCCGATGACTCAGACACCCGCTGGGCTGCCCCCGCAATCGAGTCCAGCAGGTTCTGGAGGCGGAGGACAAAACCGTTGATATGATGGGTAAGCATCCCCATTTCGTCGAACTGTATGATGCTCAGCCGGAAACTCAAATCTGCGTTGCCGGCGGAGGAGGAGGTTTTCTGCATGCCTTCCACCAGGCGGGTCAACTGGGCCTGCTGCAGTGACAAAACGGTGTAATTCAGCACATACAGGATACCGAAGATGACAGCGCTTAGAAATCCCATTTGAACGAGAAATTCCGTCATTTCTGTCTGAATCGAGCGCCTGTAGAGGGCTGCATCCTCATCCGCCGCGGTGCCGGAGGCTATTGCCAGCCCCGCAATCTTTGCCTGGTCAGCACTCGAAAGCCCCTGACCGGCAGACCTTGCCTCCGCTATTCTGGCCGGATGCGTAAGTTCCTGCCGAAAAAACCCGTAACCCGCCGCCAGGAGCAAGGAAACGGCAAAATAAACGGTACATGCTCCGACCAGCAGTGTTTTCCGCTTTAAGCCGCGGTCCTTCAGACGATCGTCAAAACGAATGCTTTTAAGCCTTTCCCTGGGTGTTACCATGACAATATCCACGAAATGGATCGCCTGGAGCGCGGCTACCAGACCGATGGACAGGTCGTAGAAAATAGTAATTGCCGTGTCCAGGACAGTTATTTCCCTTCCGCCGAGCAGAAGCCGGAGAACCACGGAGATAAGGGGACCGATAAAAAAACCCGCGGCGTGGGAGACGAGAATAAGCACGGGAATCCTTCCCATAACCTTTCTCGCTCTGAAAGCCTCCTCTTCCCCGACATCCTCATTTGCCTCAAGCTTCTTCAGTGTTCTATGAAGAGGATTAATTAAAATAAACAGCACGGCGACGGTAAGGATAAGCAGCCCGAATACGATAACAAGAAACTGGAAGAGTCCCT